>JBGPNQ010000210.1:0-9046 GCA_041487615.1 Anaerolineae bacterium | reverse complement strand
GCGCATGGGTCGAGGCCGGCCTGTACTCGCGGAGTCAGCCCCACGCGTTCCAGCGCCGCCGGACAAATGTAGCTTCCGTGATTACCGAGAAATTCCGCCCGGTCAGATGTCACACCATGAGGTTCACGTGTCGAGGCAAGGAATGCAACGCGCTGGCTGAAATCGTGGTTGTAGGCGTTACGGGCTAACAATGCGAAGAGGTGTGAGGCGAATTCCGGCACAATAAATGGTGCAGTACTCTCGTGTGTGGTTCCCAGAACCCATTCGGCGAAATAGGTCGCGTTGATCCGGCGCGTGCGCTCACTTGCGTTATGCAATTTCAACTGGATGATCTTTACCGGATCTTTTGCCGCCACAAAAACGCGGACGGTCTGCTCCAGGCCATGGCTTGCGTGCTGAAAAATTGAATATCCTGCCCCGTGGCGGATAAGATAAGGTTCGTCGACCCGAGTTGGCAGAGGAGTGGGCGACCAAATCTCGCCTGTATCTTCATCGCGCAAATAGATCGCCTCTGCAGGTTGATCACTCACTGCATCGTTGCGCCACGGGGTCAGTCGATTTTCACCGCTGTTTTGCGCCCATGTGCAACCGAGTCCCGCTTCAGAGACGATGCATCCCATCTCGGGCGTGGCGATTACGTTGACCCACGGCGCAGGCGTCCATTGGTTGGGCGCGAGATAGATCACATATTCGCGCCCATCCGGTGTGAATCCGCCAAGTTCATTATCGAACAGCAAATCAACTGGTCGAGGAACGGGAACTATCGAATCAGCTACCGGTTGCTCAATGGGGACGAAGCGCGGCAGGCGGACAGGATCAGCATCCAGCCGCGCCAACTGCTCCTCGAGGGAACCGGCTTTCCCATCCAGAATGACACGGGCGACCGACTGCAAGAGAATCCGCTCCGATTCATTCATCTGATCGTCACGTAAAATAAAAATCCCGCCACGTTTGTTGATGTTCGTACTGTTGCCGGTACGGTTCAAGGCGCGATAGATCTTGGTCTCCAAATCCTCGTCATATCCAGTCGCGCGCTGGTTAAGGATGACGACATCGATCAGCAGCCCACGTCTGCGCCAGTAGGTATATGCCAGCATTACTTCACTCAACAAGTCAATATCTTCGTCACGTTCCATACGCAATAACAGAATCGGATAATCACCCGATATCGCAAACGACCATAAACCAGGCTGTCCAAGTGTGTTTGCGGCAAGAACCGTGGAATCTGCTCGTAGAGAAGGAGATGTATAGAGCAGGGGCGAGAGAAGTTTTTGGTATCGTTCAATGTCTTTGGATGTAATATCGAGTTGTGCGATCTCCTGTTCCGTATGAAAGCGCGCTTCATCAATTGCGCGTCTGATCTGCGACCAACGACGGTAACGATAAACCAGTTGAAGCACTTCTTTGCGTGAAGCTGCAACCGCAGTGATGAACACGATCTGCGCGCTCTCGTAAGGCTTCATGGCAATCTCCGCCTGCAATGCGCAAATAGGATCCAGAGTGGCTCCTGTGCTACCCGATAACATCGATGCCTCATTCGATGCTGAAAAGACCGATGGTTTTTTATCGGTTCCACCACGTCCTAAGAAAAGCTTTCGGTCGGTCTCATACCCTGACAATTCTATATTCTCATGGTCCCCAACATAAAAGTGCGCCACGTAGATTGGTGCTTCATTTGGAGCACGCAGGCGACGATGAAATAGCAGACACTGCTCATCCTTTAAGAATTCACTCTCAATGAAAAGTTCATTAAAAGCAGGATGACGCTCGTCAACGGACTGTTGAGCAAGAATGATCTCGGAGTAACTCGTTAAGCCGAAAACATGCGGTTCATTCCCATGATTGGCAATCGTGACCCGGCGGATTTCCACGTCATCTTCAGGAGCGATGTTGACGGTGGTACGCAGGACAATATCTCCATCCTGTCGTTCGAACTCCATACGGTGCGGCAGGAAGAGGGCTTCGCTTCTATCCGGGTTTGTCATCGTCGGTTGGGGCGTGGCTGACCAAAGTCTTCCATTGAGACGGTCCTCCACGTAAATCCAGCTGCCCCAATGATCGAGCGTGGAGTCAGCCCGCCAACGAGTGAGATCGACGTCTTTCCAGCGACTAAAACCGGACCCAGAGGCAGTGATCAACAAACTGTAGCTGCCATTCGAAAGACAATGGATTTGCGGGTACGGCGCGCCAGGAGAAACATGCCACGGTTCCAGGGATACTTTTGCATATGTGCCATGACCTGTTTCCATCTGCTGAGGGCGTGGATGTTCGGTGGGCGCGTCGGCCGGCGTCTGCTCCTGTAATAATAGTTCAACACTTTTGATACGCGGATCAGAATGGAAGCGTTGAACCATGCGTTTGTCCGTCAGGTAATGATGCAGGGAGAGCAGAATCATTCCCTGGTGATGTGCCATATAGGAACGCACAACCGCACTTTGCTCGCCCATCTTCAACCGCTCAGGCGTAAAGTCCACGGATTCGTACAGGCCGTATAGTCCCCACATTTTATGTTTTTCGAACCACGCCAGATTTTGCATGACTGCCTGCGGGGAGATTTCGAGCGCAAGAATCGATGCATAGGGCGCGACGACCAGATCGTCGGCAAGTCCGCGCTTGTATCCAAGATGAGGTACTCCAAATGCCTGATATTGATAGATTTGTGCAGAATCAAAATTGTAGTAACTGGATTCAGAGATACCCCACGGAATGTCTTTCTCTGAGGCATATTCGATCTGCTGTTCGACCGCGACGCTACAGCTTTGGTCCATGAGCGTATTGGGATAACTTTCCACGAACAGATTGGGCATCAGGTATTCGAACATCGTTCCACTCCATGAAAGGAGGGCTCGTTTTCCATTCAGTTCAGTAATGGGACGGGAAAGATATAACCAGTGATTTTGCGGCACATCACCGCGCGCAATGGCAACCAGGCTTGAGATGCGCGATTCGGACGCCATGAGGTCATAATAGTTGGAGTCCATGCGGCCGGACTCAACGTTGTATCCAATGTGGAAAACGTGGCGGTTCGGATCGTAGAGGAAGTTGAAACTCATCGCGTCAAAGAAGGATTCAGCCCGTGCAGCGAGAGCCGAATAATCGGACAGCAATGAAGCGGCGAACTTTTTGGCAGATTGCAGATCATAAGACAATACGTAACACCATTCAAATGAGTCATGATCTGCAGGGTCGAGCACATCCATCACTTTTTCAAGGATGGGAACGGCCTGGTCGCAGAGATGTGGAATTTCGCCCAGCATCGGATGGAGCGAGAGTATTCCAAGCAATTCATTCCACAGCGCGATCAGTTCATCACTGGAATCAGGTCGATCTGCCAGCATTGGAACATCCGTCAATGCCAGCAACCAAGGAGCCAGGATTTGCAAATCGATGCGGACGCGCCTCATTTGATAGCGAACCAACTGCATCCATGTGGAAACAGCATGCAACGTCTCGGCGGGAATTTCGTCATCGGACTCCTGTATCACTTCCATGAGAAGTTGGTCGAGTTCAACCTGCCCGTCTTCAAGAAGTTGCACGAGCATGGATGGTGAAAACTCATGCTCATGGCTGAGCATCTCCGCCCGCCCTCGCAGTGACGCAATCATATCCATCAACCCATGTGCTTTTTTTCCGAGGGGTGAATCTCCGAGCGTGTGAAAGAGCATATCCAGGGTGTCTACCAGCCCCTGCAAGCGCAATACCGGGCTATTGGCGATCTCGCGACACCCCTGTTGGAGGATGAGCAGACAGGCTGCCAGATTCCCACTATCGACCGTGGAAATGTAGCGCGGCAGCAATGGCGCCAGGGACCGCGTATCATACCAGTTCAAAAAATGGCCACGTATGCGTTCAAGCGAATCCATGCTATCCAACGTGTCTCGCAAGCGCAAGGCAAGCTCGGGGGTGCCGATATATCCCAGATCATGCGCGCCGAGTGTGCATAACAACATCAAGCCTATATTGGTTGGTGAGGTCTGATGAGCCACTTGTCCACGTGGGTTTTCCTGAAAATGGTCCGGAGGTAACCAGCGATCTTCCGGGCTGACGAAGTGTTCAAAGTACAGCCATGTTGAACGTGCCAACAGGCGAAGTTTATTTTTCTGGGCGGGTGTGAGTCTCAGTGGCTTTTTTGCATCGGGTTTGCTTATACGCGCGGCAAGATAAGGCGAGATGATCCAGCCCAACAGGAGTGGAGCCGAAAAAAGCAGAGTTCCCACGTTTCGAATGCCAATAAACAGTGCCAAGGCGACAGCAAATAAAGGCGCGAATGCCATGGCCTGCCATGCAGCTCTGACCTTCAACCGCTTCCCAAACAGTTGAACAGTATGTGCAGCCGTCATCCATTCCAACATTCTTTTGTGGGTAATAAATAGGCGTGTCAGCGTTGTTGCTATCGCATCCAGACGGATCAGCGACTCATGAGGCAGGAATATGACTTCGAAGAGCGAACGAAGTGCCGCCATTCGGATCGGGCGCGTGACTATATTGCTCGTCTGATTTTTCGAGTTATGTTGCAACTCAGAGATCGTGTTCGTGAGAATGGGCATCAGAAACGGTGAAAGTCCAAAGAGCATCCACACAAGTTTGGATCCGGGTAGAAGGAGCCATCCGCAAATGAGCAATGCAAGGGATGTCGGTGCCACCAAACTTCGCCGCAGATTGTCGAGCAGTTTCCATCGGTCGATCATCGACAGGGAACTGCGAACTTTTCCTTCCGTGCGATGCGGAACCCACTTCTGCAACCAAGGCAACAACTGCCAGTCGCCGCGCACCCAACGATGCAACCGATCTGTGTAGGCAAGGTAGTGAGGTGGGTAATCCTCAAATAAGACCACATCTGTCACCAATCCACAGCCTCCCTGGATGGCTTCAAAAAGGTCGTGACTCAATAGTCGGTTTTCGGGGATCTTATCCTGAAGGCTCTTTTTGAAGGCACGCACATCATAGATCCCTTTGCCTACATAGTTGCCTTCACCAAACAAATCCTGGTAGACATCGGACACCGCGCGCGTATACAGATCGATCACGGAATCACCCGCATAAGTACGCGCGAAAAGCGATTGGTTGACAACCACCGGTCTCACCTGGACCCGAGGCTGAAGCACCGTGTAACCAGCTTTGACCTCGCTGCTGCCTGATTCGAATTCCGCTTGATTTAGAGGGTGTGCCAATGTTCCGATCAAACGTTGTGCACTTTCCCGGGGCAGCAACGTATCGGCGTCCAGCGTGATCACATAGCGGATTTTTGGCAGGATGTTTAGGTCGCCAATCTGGATCGTGTACGTTGTAGATTGGTTCCCGGTGATGAGATTATTGAACTCCTCCAATTTTCCACGTTTCCGTTCCCATCCCATCCAGCACTCTTCACCGGGATTCCATGTCCGTTCGCGATGGAATAAATAGAAAGGACGATTATTTTCATCTCCATATTTTTTGTTCAATCTTTCGATGTTATCGCGCGCATGAGCAATAAGGTCGTCATCACCCGGTATTTCCTTTTCGGGGGCATCGGCAAAATCTGTAAGCAGGGCGAAGGTAATGTTCGGATCACCATTGGCCACAAAATGATTTTCGATCTGTTGCGACAGAAACGAGACATCCTTCCCGGTACCAAACATGGCCGGGATGACAACCATGGTCCGATGTTCCGGTGGGACACCGTATGAAAAATCCAATTTGGGTAGTGTGCGCGGTGAGATCGCTGAGACCACCAGCCAATTCAAAAAGTCGACAGCAATCGTCGACGCTGGAAACAAAGCGAATATTGTTAGTACAACAATTTGCGCAGGATTTCCTCCCGCCGCAATGCCATAAAACAGCGCGACAGCAAAAATAAGAAGAGTGAGAACAGCAATGCTTCCCAAATAGGCAAGCGTCGCGTGGGCTGTCAGGGCCCGCAGGAAACGATCACGTACTGTTGGGCGAAAAGCGATCGATTTTTCGAGGGTCGGTTTTCCCTCTGCAATCAGATAATAACCGACATGTTTCTCGCGAATTGTCCTACCCGCTTCGGCAAGCTGGATCGCCTGCGAGGCGATCTCGTTTTCTGTCATCGAGCTGCCATGCGCCAGTTCCTCGATGATATTGCGATACTGGTTGCGCGTTTCAAAATCGCATTGCTCATAGACCCCGGCCGGATCATTTCGGAGAGTCCGTTCCAGGATGCTTGTCGCTTCGAAAAAGGACTTCCAGTCCAGAGTGGCAAACAGACGAAGGTTGAGGATGGAGTTTACGACTCTCGTATCGGCATCCACCTCGGTTGAGTCTGACATCGTTCCTATTTCGGAAGCGGAAATGACTTGAGTCCAGATACCGGGTTGAGGTACGCGATCCCAGCTCAACTTGGTGGTGTGGACCAATCCATCTGCAAGTGATTCGAGAACCGAAAGGCGGAGCATGATCGGCAATGCCCAAAGTTCACCCACCTGCAGGGCAGTCTCATTTTGAAAGGTTTGAACGAAGCTTCGGATCTGTTCCACATCCAGACGAGATGTGCCGCCGCGTTCAATGGCCATCGCCACAATATGAATGCGCGGCCATACATCCTGGGTTTGCGGCAATCGTGAATAGTAGTCGGCGGGAAGATCCTCCTCCACTTCGCGAATTGCCTGCTTCAACACGTAGAAATTGTCGAGCAGCCATTCAGATACATTCGATACAACGACCTGTGTTTTTGTTGCTTCTGCAAAGTGACCATATGCTGTCTGAAAGAACTGTTCCAGTTTTTTCAAGCGGGCGGGAATTGGGAACGTGCCTTTGCGTGCCCTGCAATTGCTCAATTCCCTGGCAAGCTCCAGAGCGAGAATATCGGTTTGAGGGGAAAGGCTGCGGGATAGGTTGGCTTGATCTGTTTGCGTTGCAGACTGAACCATGGACTAGCGCCCTTTACCTTCCCGGATGGCCCGCTCTGCATGCGTATGTGGAATATCGTCTTCTGAAAGATCCTGCATGATCATGAGGGGAGTACTTCCATAGGTAATTAAGCTGGCAGCAATGCTCCCATACGGCCAACGTCGTTCTCCGGAATGCCCATGAGCAGCAATCATCACGAGATCGGCATGTGCTTCCTCCACCATGTCATACAGCGCACCGACCACATTATCCACAACAATGACTTGCGGTGTAGCCGATAAATTCTTTAGAGAAAACTGATTGACCAGTTGATCGAGATAATGAGTAGCAGCTTCTTGATTCTTAATGGCCAATTGGTTGATCAATTCGGTGTCTGGTGCAGAAAGCGGGAAGCGCTGCAATGTTTGCGGTTTTTGGATGACGGTGCCAAGGATTACATCTGATTCATAAAACTGGGCAAGACTCATCGCAAAGGGCAGGATATATTCCGCTCGCGCGGAGCCGTCCGAGGCCAGGAAGAGTCGCCTATATTGGACCTCGGCGGGCAATGTAGCGTATGCTCGTACCAGAAGAATCGACTTGTAGGAGCGCAGCAGAATCTTGTGCACGACACTACTCACATTCCAGCCACTTAATCCGGTACGACCATGGGTGCTCAGGGCGATCAAGTCCACGGCATTGTTGCGCGCGAATTCGATAATTGTCTCGGCGGGATTCCCTTCGAGGATCACATAATCGACGTTCAGATCCTTTTCCTGTAGACGACCCACGTTGTGTTCCAAATAGGATTGGGATTCCTGCTTTTGCATATGCCAGCCCACAGGGTCGATTGGCGCGGTGCCCTTCCCGTTCCGCGGGCGCTCCAATACGTGGATTAAAGTGATATGCGCATGTGTTACAGGTGCAATTGCCATGATGTGTGGAAGTACACATTCGGCCAACTCCGACCCATCCAAGGGGATCAGTATATGATTAATCACAACGGCCTCCGATAATCATACATTAAGCGTATGCTGTATTGAAAAGCGCAATGGACAGATGCTTATTTCCCCGTGCCAATATTATAAATCAGAATTGTGACATCCGCTGGCCGTTGGGCGCTGGTTGGGATATTCGCCAGCCAGGCGAATTCTTCGCTTTTGATGTTTTCACCTGGCCTAATTTGACTGCCTGGATTCAACCATATATCGATAATTTCAGAACATGCACAAACTTTGGATATAATTTGCTGCACTCTCAGGCAATTCGGAAAACAACAATCCAAAAAGGAATGGTCATGAAGAATCAAGAGCTTTGGTACAAGGATGCAGTTTTCTATCAAGTGTACGTGCGCGCGTTTTACGATAGCAACGCCGACGGACATGGGGATATCAAGGGACTAACTCTGAAACTCGATTATTTGCAGGAACTTGGCGTGGATTGTTTGTGGCTGATGCCAATCTACCCCTCGCCGCTAAGAGATGACGGCTACGATATCGCGGACTACTACCATATTTCCCAGACCTTCGGCACCGTGGATGACTTCAAGGAATTACTGGAGGCAGCTCACAAGCGCGACATCCGCATCATCATGGACCTGGTGCTAAATCACACCTCCGATCAGCATCAGTGGTTCCAGGCTTCGCGCTCCGACCGAAATTCCCCGTATCGCGATTATTACGTCTGGAGCGACACGGATCAAAAATACAAGGATACGCGTATCATCTTTCTGGATACTGAACCTTCCAACTGGACATGGGATGAAGGCTCGCAGCAATACTACTGGCATCGCTTCTATGCCTCCCAGCCAGACCTGAATTATGACAACCCCCAAGTACAGGAGGAAATGCTGCAGGTTGCGGGTTTCTGGCTCAATCTGGGCGTGGATGGTTTCCGCGCAGATGCCGTGCCGTACCTCTTTGAACGCGAGGGAACCAACTGCGAGAATTTGCCTGAGACCCATCAATATTTGAAGAAACTTCGCGCCTTCATGGATGACAATTATCCCGGACGCATTCTGTTATGCGAGGCCAACCAATGGCCGGAGGATGTCCGTCCCTATTTTGGGGATGGAGATGAATTCCACATGGGATTCCACTTCCCTATTATGCCGCGTATCTATATGGCGCTCAAAAAGGGCCGCGCCGACGACATGCGGGAGATACTCGATCGAACGCCGCAGATCCCTGACAATTGCCAATGGTGTATCTTCCTG
>JBGPNQ010000209.1:0-9065 GCA_041487615.1 Anaerolineae bacterium | reverse complement strand
GTAGGGCTGGATGTTCCTCTCGTCGCTGCTTCCATAAAATCCAACCCGCTTCAATTAGTACAATTTCTTATTATCGGTATTTCCAACGGCGCGATCATCGCGATCATTGCGCTTGGTTATACAATGGTGTACGGCATCATCGAATTGATCAATTTCGCCCACGGTGATGTATATATGATCGGTGTTTTCACCTCTTTAACCGTTCTTTCTGTGACGGGCACCCTGGAAAGCAAGGACCCAATCAAAATTGTCTTGGGACTGTTCCTTGCGCTGGTGGTTGCTATTGTGGTCTGTGCAACTCTTAACGCGACCATTGAGAGGCTGGCCTATAGACACCTCCGCAATGCGCCACGTTTGGCTCCCTTAATTTCTGCAATTGGTATGTCTTTCATTATTGAAAATATTGGTCTCATCTGGGCAGCTCAAGCCTGGTTGGTACCGTCTTTCGGAACGACAGGTGGCGCATCTCAAAAGGTCTTTCCAGATATGCTTGGCAAACTGTTTAAAGTCACCGGATTTAACGGAGGTGACGTTAACCTACTCGTTTCTACCGGATTGGCTCTTCGATTAACGATCAAAGATGCGCTCGTGATCGTCATGGCTGTGTCATTAATGACCGGGCTTTATCTATTCGTTCAACGCACGCGACTTGGCAAAGCCATGCGCGCTACCGCTCAAAATCGTGATGCCGCCAAGATGATGGGTATTGATATTGACCGGGTGATTACCGCTACTTTTTTGATCGGTGGTGGTTTGGCAGGTGCTGCGGGTTTGATGGCTGGTCTTTATAACAATACGGCATGGTGGTTTATGGGTTTCCGCGCCGGCTTGCAAGCCTTCACAGCTGCAGTGCTTGGAGGCATTGGTAACATCACTGGCGCCATGCTAGGTGGCTTCTTGATTGGCTTGCTGGCATCCTTCAGCGATGGTTATCTGAACGCCCGCTGGACAAACGCCCTGGTCTTTGCAACACTCGTACTTATTCTGCTCTTCCGCCCCACCGGCTTACTCGGTGAACAAACGGGCCAAAAAGCCTAAGAGGGTATCCATGAAAAATATTAGATCAGGCATTACCTTCGGCATCATTGGCGGCTTGCTTACGTTCCTCTTCGGGGGATGGTCGGTGGCTATACTGGGCAGCTTAATGGGGGTTGGTCTCGGGATGGGAATTGCCGGAAGATTTGAACGCAAAGATCCGCTCAAAATAGCAACCGCAGTATTGCCTACCGCATTGGCAGCAGGTGCGATTCTAGTCGCTCTCAGTTTATACCAAAATAATTTTGTGCAGGTCGCTATTGGGAAACACCCCTCAGCAGCTAAGATTGTTATGTATGCTAACTTAATTGGATTTTTAGGTGTTGTACTATTTACTACTTTGCTCAGTGCATTGCACGGCCTTCCTGAAAAACAAGAGCGGTTGGCCAAAATGATATTGCTTGCACTATTGATCGTGGCCTTCCCCTTCATCGATAAATTAACCGCCCTGCGTTGGACGGCACAGATCATCTTTGCGCTGATCTTTGTTATCCTGGGTTTGGGACTGAATATTGTAGTAGGCTATGCGGGTCTGCTCGATCTTGGATATGCAGCTTTCTTCGCGATCGGCGCTTATACGACAGGGATCTTATCCTCGCCTGTCCATGGCATTCAATGGAATTTCTGGCTGGTGATTTGGATCGCCGCTGGGATGGCTGCCATCTGGGGATTTATTCTCGGTGCACCAACCCTGCCATTACGCGGCGATTATCTTGCGATTGTTACCCTTGGGTTTGGCGAGATCGTGCCTACGGTTTTCAAGAATCTGATCGATGTTACGATCAAAGAGCCATTTACTTGTTGGATCCTGCCCGGATTGATCCGATTATTTGGCGGCCAGACTACAATGGCTTGCATCACGTTTGTGGAACATGAAGATCTCACCTTCGGTGAAAAGGGAATCAGCCCAATCGGCCGGCCCTCCCTTCCATTCATCGGCGAGTTTGAATCGAGTAATCCGATCACCTGGTACTTCCTCATTATCGCGATCATTCTGATGTCCGTGTTCATCATCCGCCGTTTGCGCGATAGCCGCCTCGGACGCGCCTGGATGGCGATCCGTGAAGACGAACTCGCGGCCGCCCAAATGGGAATCAACCCCGTGGCCACAAAATTGGCAGCTTTTGCCTTGGGTGCAACTTTTTCCGGGTTTGCAGGAGCATTTTATGCCGCATACATTCGCGGAATCTTTCCCAGCGTGTTCGACTTCAGCACTTCCATTATCATTCTGTGTTGCGTCATCCTGGGCGGCATCGGGAACAACAATGGCGTGATCGTGGGTGGTCTGGTGCTGATGACAGCGGATCGCCTCTTCCTGCCTGCACTAAAGGATTTTCTTGCGTCACTATTAACACATACCGTTCTCCCCTTAATTAGCGACCCTGTTGTCCAACATGCGGTAAAAGATAACGCCAACCCGATCTTGTATAGGTTCCTGCTATTTGGTTTGACGCTGGTCATCATGATGGCAGTTCGACCGGAAGGTTTGTTGCCAAATGCGCAAAGGCGCGCAGAGCTACATGCAGATGAAATTCCTGTCGTTGAAGCTGAGACTCCTAAAACAAAAAAAGGATAGGAGGCTGATATGACTCTCTTCGAAGCAAAAGCAATAACGATGACCTTCGGCGGTCTGACAGCTGTAAATAAAGTAGACTTCAACATTGAGAAAGGCATGATTGCAAGCGTAATCGGCCCAAACGGCGCAGGCAAAACAACCTTCTTCAATACACTCACCCGTGTTTACGCTCCAACCAGCGGTCAAATGACCTTTGAAGGCAGGAGCCTTTCCGGATTGAAACCTTTCCAGGTTACGGCTCTCGGCATTGCCCGTACATTTCAGAACATTCGTCTATTTGCAAACATGTCGGCAATTGAAAATGTTCTGGTTGGCCAGCACTGCCGGTTGACCTCGGACTTGATCGGTCAAATTTTGCACACTCCTGCCACCATGAAGGAAGAAGCAGAAGCACACGCACGCGCTCTCGATATGCTTGAATACGTGGGGCTTCGCAGAAGTGACGCCGAAGTGACGGCAAAAAATCTATCCTACGGCCTGCAACGACGTTTGGAGATTGCCCGCGCGCTCGCATCCAAACCCAAACTTCTCCTTTTGGATGAACCGACCGCTGGCATGAATCCGAACGAAACAATTGACCTGACCAACTTTATTCAACGGCTGCGCAAGGAGCTTGATCTGACCATCCTCCTAATTGAGCATCATATGCGTGTGGTGATGGCGATTTCAGATCGTGTCTCCGTTTTGGATTACGGCGAAAAGATCGCGGAAGGGTCTCCCGCAGAAGTGCAGAAGAACGAACGCGTGATCGAAGCGTATCTTGGCAAGGGCACATCGACCAAATAAGAGGCGAGGAATATCATGCTTGTACTAAAAGACGTCCATACCTACTACGGCAATATCCACGCCTTAAAAGGTATTTCTCTCACAGTGAACGACGGTGAAATTGTCACGCTCATCGGTTCGAATGGAGCTGGCAAAAGCACAACCTTGCGCACCATCCAGGGATTGAACAGACCGCGCACGGGCTCGATCATTCTCGATGGAGCTGAACTGCACAAGCTTCCGGCACATGAAATCGCGGCGATGGGAGTTGCCCAGAGCCCAGAAGGACGTATGATCTTCCCACGCATGACCGTCATGGAAAATCTTGAGATGGGTGCCTACGTACGCAAGGATCTGGCTTCCTTTAAAGACGACCTCGAGCATGTTTTCACTTTGTTTCCCCGCTTGAAGGAACGCGTTGGACAAAAAGGTGGAACGCTCTCGGGCGGTGAACAGCAAATGCTTGCGATGGGACGGGCACTCATGGCGAAACCGAGGATTCTCCTGCTCGACGAACCATCCATGGGTCTGGCACCACTGCTGGTTGAATTGATCTTCGATATCATCAAGAAACTCAACGAGGAAGGGACAACGATCCTGCTCGTGGAGCAGAATGCCCTGATGGCACTGTCCATCGCTCATCGCGGCTATGTGCTACAGACAGGCGAGATTGTCATCAGCGATGAGGCCGACAAACTCAAGAAGAATGAAATGGTGCAAAAGACCTATTTGGGCGTTGAGTAGCGATTTCAAAATCCAGGATGAATGCCTGAAACCCGTTTTCCGCAAAGGCGTGAAAACGGGTTTCTCATAATTATGAATACTCTTCCAACCACAGCAGATATTGTGATTATCGGTGGCGGTGTGATGGGCGCCAGCGCGGCCTACCATCTCGCAAAACGTGGAATCAAAAACATCGTGCACCTCGAAAAGGAGGAGTTTTTTGGTACGGGCGCGACAGGACGATGCGCAGGCGGCGTGCGTTATCAATTCTCGACCGAGGTCAACATCAAACTTTCGCTGGAAAGCCTGCCGATGCTGGATCGTTTCAAGGATGAAATCGGACAGGATGTCAATTATCGGCAGTGTGGATACTTGTTAATCGCAACCAATGAAAAAGATGCGCTCACCTTCAAACATAATGTTGAATTGCAGAACAGCCTTGGCGTGCGGACTCAACTCCTGAGCGGCGATGAAGTCCGCGCCCGGCTACCGCAGATGAAGTTCGAGGATGCCATCCTCGGGACATTTCATCAAAAGGATGGATTGGTTGATCCAAATAGTGTTGTAGCCGGATATGTCAGCGGGGCGCAGAAGCTGGGAGTCAAAACCCTCACCGGCATGGAAGTAACAGGGATTCATGTTAGAGGAGACGAGGTCGAATCAGTGGAAACGACTCAAGGCGTGATACAGACTCGCATCATCCTGAACACAGCCGGGCCGTGGTCAGGGCTCATAGGTGACATGGCGGGAGTTCCAATCCCACTCGTCCCGCTCCGCAGGCAAATGTTTACAACGAATCCTTTGAGGGAGATACCGGCGGATTATCCGTTCGTCATTGATTTCGGTCAGTCACTCTATTTTCATCGCGAAGGCGAAGGCTTGTTGGTTGGGATGAGCAACGCAAATGAAGAGCCTGGTTTCGATCAAACGGTGAACGAGGAATTTGAGTATACCAATCTCGAAGCTGCCATCGAACGACTGCCGCTGCTGGAACGTGCAAGCCGTGCTGCGCATTGGGCAGGCTTGTACGAAGTGACACCCGATGCACATCCCATTTTTGGCGGATGCAGTATCAGAGGCTTCACGGTGTGCAGCGGTTTTTCAGGTCACGGCTTTATGCACGGACCGGTCGCGGGCAAGCTGATGAGCGAATACATCCTCGATGGAAAATTCTCAACCGTGGATGTTTCCATGCTCGACCTGGCGCGCTTCGAAGAGGGCAGATTGATAAAAGAGTACAATGTAGTCTAATTTGTGAGCTCCAGCCGCCGTCCCCAGCGGCGAGGACGCCGCCGGGAGCCATTTTAGGTATGCCATCAGCAGAAATCATAACCATTGGTACGGAAATATTACTCGGTGAAATCGTAGACACCAACACACGATATATTGCGCGTACGTTGCGCGGCCTGGGCGTGGACTTGTATCGCACCATCACGATCGGCGATAACGTTGATAGGATCGCGGAGGCGATTCGTCACTCGATGGACCGCGCTGAGATTGTCATTACGACCGGCGGATTGGGGCCGACTGTCGACGATCCCACGCGTGAAGCTGTGGCAAAAGCCGCGGGCATTGAACTCGAATTTCGCGAAGATCTCTGGGAACAGGTGGTCGCCGTGATCTCGCGTTATGGACGCAAGCCGTCGGAGAATCAAAAACGACAGGCGTACGTCCCGAAGGGTGCGATTGGAATTCCAAATCCGGTTGGCACTGCGCCATGCTTTATCGTTGAATATCCCTCACCCCTACACCCCTCTCCCAAATTGGGAGAGGAGACGAGGGTGAGGGTTGTGATTTCCATGCCCGGTGTTCCCAATGAGATGGAGTATATCCTGCATGAATCCATGATCCCCTATTTGCAGCGGCGCTTCCATCTCGATGAGATCATCAAGATTCGCGTACTCCATTGCTCGGGCTTGGGCGAAGGCATGATCGACGAAAAGATCGCGGATCTGGAAACATTGAGCAACCCAACCGTAGGGCTCGCCGCGCACACAGGCGTTGTGGACATCCGTATTGCAGCCAAGGCCAGGAATGAAGCAGAAGCGGACGAGATGATCACGCAAATTGAAAATTATGTCCGTGAACGGCTGGGGGATGTGGTCTTCGGAGCGGATGAGGACAGGCTCGAAAATGTCGCCCTTAACATGGTGGCAAAACGCGGTTGGACGTTGATCGGAGTCGAGTCCGGGCTTGATGGATTGCTGGCGCGAAAGGTCCCGCACACGACGGCAATTTCCAATCTCCAGTCATCCGGTCTTCTGGACGCATTACGCGCCGCCCGCGTCGAATCCAACGCCGATGCTGCCCTTGGCGTGGCCATGTATCTCGAAGAACGCGCCGCAGAGATGGCATTGATCACCCCCCGCGGCGAAAAGACGCACCGCATCACCTATGGCGGACCCCCGCGCAGCCTGGCACGTTGGTCAGTCAATCTCGCACTCGACTGGCTGAGACGCCGCGCCATGGACCCCGAGGGCGATTGATATGCCGCGTCGCAGGAGACAGTCGCAACTATGGGTCTATCTAATTTGGGGAATCAATGGGCTTGCATTACTTTCAATCGTTGGCTTCTCCATCTTTTACCGTACAAGCTTGAATGCTTCTGCGGCGAACGAAGTCACTGCAACAGCGCGTCCCGGCGAGACGAGGAAAATTCCTCCCACAAGTTATTTTCTCCCGACGCTAACTCCCAATCCGTTTTACACACCGCCTGTCTTCGAAACATCCACACCTTTCATCCTCGCGAACGGACCGCTGCCTGCTGTGATCGGTTTCTCCGTTGCAGGTCGCCCGATCGAGGCATATACCTTCGGCGTTGGCGAAAAGCAATATCTGATCGTGGCTGGCATCCACGGCGGATATGAGTGGAACACGGTCGCGCTTGCAAATGAATTGATCACATATATCAATGAGAATCCCGATGCGATTCGAAGTGATGTTACCCTGTATGTTATTCGCAACATTAATCCTGATGGAGAAGCACGTTCGCATGACGTGGACGGACGTGTCAACAATCACGGCGTGGATCTGAATCGCAACTTCCCCACCGACAATTGGGTCGCCGACTGGGACCGGAACGGCTGCTGGATCTATCGCCCCACTACGGGCGGAGCATATGCCGGGTCCGAGCCTGAGACAAGGACGGTCATGAATTTTATTAAGGCGCATAAGATCACCGCCATGATCAGTTATCACAGCGCCGCGCTGGGTATCTTCCCTGGCGGTGTGCCGTGGGAAGGGCCGTCCAAACGTCTGGCAAAGGCACTGGCTAAGGTTACAGAATATTCCTATCCACCGATTGATACAGGATGTATTTACACGGGCACCCTCGCAGATTGGGCCGTGGAAAACGGTGTAGGCGCATCCGTCGATATGGAATTGAGAGATCATAAGAATACAGATTTCAAAGAAAATCTCCAAGCCCTGCGAGTCCTGTTGAATTTCACGCCTTGAAAAACAGTCAAACACTGCTATTCTTCGTTGGATTAATCATCGGTGGGGCAATGATGTTTTGTGTGCTTGGGTTTCAATTTATTCCAGGTTTTTCCAGAACCACAAGGATTGCATCTGCTACAAGCCTCCCAACGATCGAGCCGCGATTGATTGCGCTCGAATCGACCGATATTCCACCACAAGCAACCCATACGTTTATTCCTCCAAGTTCTACGGCCACACCGAAGCCAATTTCGACACTGACACCTGCAAACACTACACCCACGCCTCTAGTACTGGTATATGAGCAAGGAACGGATGTCATTGGATATTCTGCGGAAGGAAGACCTTTGAACGTATACACATTCGGCAAAGGTGTTCACGAAAGGATGATCGTAGCAGACATCCATGGAGGCGACGAATGGAATACTCTGACACTCGCAAATCAATTGATCCAGTATTTGAATCAGGACGCCAGTATGATCCCGGACGACATCACGCTTTATATCCTTCCGAGTCTCAATCCGGATGGAGAGGTACGTGCTCACGACAAATATGGGCGCCTGAATCACAACGGCGTGGACTTAAATCGCAACTTCCCTGTCAATTGGCTGGCAGATTGGGAACGCGCCGGTTGTTGGAATTACCTGCCCACTTCGGGCGGCACCGGACCCGCTTCGGAAATCGAAACGCAAGCACTGATGAATTTCATCAGCACACACAGAATCGAAGCGCTGATCAGCTATCACAGCGCCGCGCTGGGTATTTTTCCGGGCGGCGATCCGTGGGACGAGAATTCAGTCCGACTTGCAGAATCCATCGCACAGGTCAGCACGTATCGTTTTCCCCCGTTAGATACCGGCTGTACTTATTCTGGCACATTGCCCGATTATGCCGTATCGAAAGGCATAGCTGCGGTTGACATCGAACTCACCAATCATATCGAAACGGATTTTGATACAAATCTGAACCTACTCCAGGTCCTTTTGGACTGGAAATCACAGTAGCCACAAAGCCCGCAGAGGTCTCTGAGTTTTTCTCAACAATCTCCGTGGCTACCGAAGAATCATCGCTGGACCAAAACAAAGGCTATAATTCCTGAAAAGGAGATCGAATGCAAAAAGCCAATACCATCTTTACCAACGCGTTCGTCCTGACCATGGACAAAACCATGACTCAATTTTCGCCCGGCGCGGTTGCGATCAAGGGCGATGGTATTGTCGCGGTGGGATCGGAAGAAGATGTCACAAGAGACTATATTGCGGATGAGACCATTGATTGCGGTGGCAAAGTCCTTATGCCCGGACTCATCAACGCGCATACGCATGTGCCGATGACTCTCCTGCGCGGTCTGGCCGACGATTTGCGGCTCGACGTTTGGTTGATGGGTTATATGATGCCGGTGGAGCGTGAGTTCGTTTCTCCAGAATTTGTCCGTTTGGGAACGTTGCTGGCCTGCGCGGAACAGATCCGCAGCGGTGTGACCACCTTTAACGATATGTATTACTTTGAAGAGGATGTTGCCCAGGCC
>JBGPNQ010000208.1:0-9073 GCA_041487615.1 Anaerolineae bacterium | reverse complement strand
TCGAGCAGGACAAGCCCGTGCATTTGACCCGTCAGACCCACAGCCGCGATTCTTTCCCCGCCGGTACCTGCCTTTTCCAAAACCGAGCGGATACTCACCGCCACCGCCTCCCACCACTCACGCGGATCCTGCTCGGACCATAATGGACGCGGCGTCTGCAGGGTATGCGGCGAGGAAGCAACGGCAATCACTTCGCCGCGTTCATCGATCAGCAATGCTTTGCTTGACGTTGTAGATGTATCAATGCCGAGAAAGTACATAATTCGTCTCCTAGTCTGCTGGCCTCCTTGTCACGTAATAGAAGACCAACCGACAAACCAACTAGCCGACTAGCGGACTCCCATCAACACTTCAACCGTCAACTGATCGAGCCGCTCATACTTCAATCCGCGACCCGCAATGGCAGAACGGTCGAAGGCTTGGGACCTGATGACTCTTGCTTTTTCTGCCGAGTATTTGCCGAAATATTGATCCATCGAGCCGTCATCCGCATTGATCTCAGCTACGAGAGATTGGATTTCCTTGTCTGAATTCCATTGGGCGGCTTTTTCTTTGAGAATGAGATAGGTTCGCATGCAACCGCGGGCGAAATCTTTCACGCCTTCGTAGTCTTCGGTGCGATAGGCATGGGCGTCAAAGTGACGTGAGCTGTCATACTTGTTGTCTTCCAAGAGTTTGACGAGGAAGAATGCGCTCTTGAGATTCACCGCACCAAAGCGAAAGTCCTGATCATAGCGACCGAATCCCTGATCGTTCAGGTCAATGTGGAAGAGTTTGCCGGCTTCCAATGCCTGTGCGACACCATGAGTGAAATTGAGTCCAGCCATGTGCTCGTGCGCCACTTCGGGATTTACGCCGACTATCTCGGGATGATCGAGTGTGGAGATGAACGCCAGCATGTGACCCGTTGTGGAGTTGTAGATGTCACCGCGCGGTTCGTTGGGTTTGGCTTCGAGGGCAAACTTCAGATCGTATTTCTTATCCAAGGCGTACTCACACAGGAAGTTCATGGCTTCACGGGAACGCTTGATGGAAGTGATAGGATCTTTCGTCGCGTCGGACTCTGTCCCTTCGCGACCGCCCCAGAAGACGTAGATCCTGGCGCCGAATTCCACACCGAGGTCGATGGCATTCATTGTCTTCTGCAAAGCATACGCACGGACCTTGGTGTCATTTGACGTGAACGCGCCATCTTTGAAGATGGGATCGCTGAACAGATTCGTGGTTGCCATCGGAACGCACAGTCCCGTATCTGAAAGCGCTTTGCGGAAATCCTTTTTGATGGCATCCGCTTCGGCAGGCGTGGCGTCGATAGGGATCAGGTCGTTATCGTGGAAGTTGACACCATACGCGCCGACCTCGCCAAGCAGGTAGACCAACTCGGCGGGTGTCTTGTGTCCACGCACGGCGGAGCCAAACGGGTCAACGCCGCGATTGCCAACGGTCCATAAGCCGAAGGTGAATTTGTGCTCGGGCTTGGGTGTGTAGTCTGACATTGAATACTCCTTGTGTTCTTGAGAGTTTATTCACCACCAAGAGTCACAAAGGTACACTAAGGTTTTTGGTTTTCCTTCGTGACCCTTTGTCTCCTTTGTGGTTATGGCCCTTTGTCTTAATTCACTTTGAACATCGCTGTGACCGGCTTGGGTGCTCCCAATTCCTGACCGCGTTTGCCAGGTGAGCATCCACCCACTTCCAAACGGAATTCGCCAGGTTCGAGTGTCAACTCGCCATCATCATTATAGAACGACATCATCTCCGGGGTGATAGTGAATTTCAAAGTGCAGCTCTCCCCTGCCTTGAGGGTAGCTCGTTCAAAGCCAACAAGATGATGAAGAGGGACAACCGTCGAGGCCTGGATGTCGCTCAGGTAAAACTGGGCAACTTCGGCTGAGTCGGAGTCGCCGCAGTTGGTCAGCGTCAGGCTCACGCGGAGAGAATCTCCAAGGGCAAGAGTCGGCTGATCGAGTTGTAATTCCGAATATTCAAAATGACTATAGCTCAGGCCAAAGCCAAACGGATAGAGCGGCTCGGCGGTCATGTAACGATAGGTGCGACCGTCCATGCTGTAATCGTCGAAGGCGGGGAGTTGATCAAGCGACGTTGGGAACGTGATGGGAAGTTTGCCCATCGGTGAGACATCGCCAAAGAGCACATCGGCGACAGCGCGACCACCCTGCATGCCGGGATACCAGACGAAGAGGATCGCGTCGACCATGTCTTCGATCTCGCCCAACGCGATGGGACTCCCGCCCGTGAGGACAAGCACAATTCTCGCGCCGTGGATGGCAAGTTCCTTGATGTAGTTGATTTGACTCTCTGGGAGTGAGATGCTTTCGCGGTCGCCATTTTGCAGAGAGAGCAGTGACTCGCCTTCTTCCCCTTCAAGGAATGAAGCGAGACCCGCGCAAACTATTGCCACATCTGCGGACTGTGCCATGTTTGGCGCCCATGTGTTCTTGATTTCACGCGGGTGCTTCAACATCGCCCCGGGGTGATATTCCATGCCCATACCCTCAGGGAGACGGCCCGTGATCCCCTCGAGCAGAGTAATCATTTGGTTGTTGAAGCCGTAATAGTTGCCGAGCAGCACTTCCATGCTGGTTGCAGTGGGGCCGGTGACGAAGATCTTTTTTGTGGAGGGTTTAATCGGCAGAATGTTATCTTTGTTCTTCAGCAACACAACCGACTCGGCCGCTGCACGATAGGCGAGTTGACGATGCTCATCGCATGCCACAACAGCGGTGGAGATGGATGTAAATGGTACATCGTCGGCAGGGTCGAACATGCCGAGCTTGAAACGCGTACGCAGCGTACGTTCCAACGAACGATCTACATCGGCCTCGGTGATGAGTCCACGATTGATAGCTTCCGGAATTTCATTGAAGACATGGTCGCATCCGAGATCACATCCGTGCTGTAGTGCCAGCGCCGCAGATTCCGCCGCATCCTTCGTGACCTTGTGATTGAGATGGAAATCGGACAACGCTCCGCAGTCTGAAACCACGTGGCCGTCAAAGCCCCATTCGCCGCGCAGAATATCGTGGAGCAAGAGTTCGCTCGCACAGCAAACTTCACCAAGTGTACGGTTGTATGCGCCCATCACCGATTCGATATTCGCATCGGTCACAAGTTTTTTGAAGGCGGGCAAATAAGTATCGTAGAGTTCACGTTTCGTCACGACAGCATTGAAGATGTGACGATCCTTTTCGGGCCCGGAGTGAACCGCATAATGTTTGGCACATGCCGCGGCTTTAAGATATTTAGGATGATCACCCTGCAAGCCCTTCACGAACTCAGAGGCCATCTCGCCCGTAAAGAACGGATCTTCGCCCCATGTCTCCTGCCCACGTCCCCAGCGTGGGTCACGGAAGATGTTCACGTTTGGTGACCAGAAGGTCAGTCCTTGATATTGATCGGTATAGCCGTTCCGGCGCAGTGCAGCATGATATTTGGCACGCCCTTCATCGCCGATGGCAGAAGCCACTTGACGGACCAGTTCCTTATCCCAAGTTGCTGCAATGCCAATGGCCTGTGGGAAGACTGTGGCGCGCCCATTGCGGGCCACGCCATGCAAAGCTTCGCTCCAATAGTTATAAGCTGGAATGTTAAGGCGTGGAATTCCATGCGCCGGATGACTCATTAACCCTACTTTTTCATCGAGAGTCAAACGACCCACCAAATCCCCTACCCGTTCTGCAAACGAAAGTGATGCGTCAAGAAATGAAAGACTTTCCATTGTGCTACTCGCACTCATGAAGCGCTCCTTTGAAAAAAATTCAGCTCGATCAAGACAAAACTTTCAGTAATTATAGTGTATGGAACCTCTGAGCTCTCCGGACCCTGCTTCACAAGACGGGGTATTGAGGAGAAGGTTCATACAAACAGCAACGAAACTCAATTCTCATCCGACCCGACATATTCAAACCAGTCGAAATCCGCAGAATTTGTGCTCGGTTGCCCGTTACTGCTGGCATACATCCCGATATAGGCTCCCACAAACCCTCCCGCGAAGGGGGTGCTCAGGATACGCCCATCCACACCTTCGGCGATAGGTTGCCAGGCCTCCGGTTCGGTGGCGATGTAGAAGCTGTAGGCTTGCCCGTTAGCAGCCACTTTGAAGTAGAAGCGATTACTTTCAACGGGAAACTCTGCCAGGATCACATCTGTGCCGATGGGAATCGGCAATAATCGCGGATTGGGCTCCGGGGTTGAACGTTTCACGAGACGTACGGTCGTGGCCGCTCCTCCCGTTATGACGAAGCGGAAATGAAACTCGTTGTTCTGCAACAGGACCAGCCCCGCGCACTCGTGGTCATCCTGGGGCTTGAACTCGAGCGTCGCGCGGGCGGTAAAGCGCATATGCTGCTGTCGCCGTCCAACAAAACTCGGATTCGCCTGATCCGTTAAGCGCTCAGGCCGCAGCCTCAAACGCAAATACCTCGGCCGTGCGCTGAGGCTCCAGAATTCGTCACGCGGTGTCCGCAGAAAGTTCCAGTGCAGCGCTAGGGTCCGGGTTTCAAAGTGATCGCAGACGGGTAAAGACGGCCAGCGGTGTTCGGGCAAATTTGGCGCCCTTCCCACATACTCAACCCGTCCGCTGCCGGCGGCAACCACAGGCCAACCTTCCTCCCAACGCACCGGAACCAGAAAAGTTTCGCGGCCAAGGTTATAGAAGTATCCCCCGTAAGGCCGCATGGCCAGCAGGACCATCCACCACTCGCCAGACTGGGTTTCCACAAGATCTGCATGCCCCGTGCCCACGATTGGGTAGTCCAACCCCAGCTGGCGATGGGTTATGATTGGGTTACGGCGATTCGCTTCATAGGGCCCCGTAATCTTTGGGCTGCGCGCAATCGTCACGGCATGGTCATGCGACGTTCCGCCCTCCGCAATCATCAAATAGTATTGTCCGTTGACTTTGTAAAGGTGAGGCGCCTCTGCCCAGGTTGCATCCCTGGCTGCCCCTTCCCAGAGCGCACATGGCTCACCGATCAGGCGCATCGTGCCCAGGTCCAACTCCTGGAGCCAGATTTCATTATGCCCTGGATACAGCCCGTTGGCTACTGGCCGGTTGCCAACATACCAGGCGCGACCATCGTCGTCAAAGAACAGGGAAGGGTCGATGCCGGGGGCGTTTTCCAACCAGTACGGCTCTGACCACGGTCCGGCCGGATCGGTCGCCGTCACGATAAAGTTGCCTGCTTTCGAGGTTCCACCCACCAGGGTGTTGATCACGTAGAAAGTTCCCCCGCTATGACGAATGGTTGGCGCATACAACCCGCCCGAAGCATAGATGCCATCCAGAGGCAACTGCGAGGGCCGATCCAGGACATGTCCCAGTTGGCGCCAGTGGACGAGGTCACGGCTGTGGAAAATAGGCAGACCTGGAAAATATTCAAACGTGGAGTTCACCAGATAATAGTCCTCGCCCACCCGACAGATTGAAGGGTCAGGATGAAAACCTGGCAGAATAGGGTTACGATAGGTTTCAGGCATGCGTTGCTCCTTTTGTCGGAAAATAGAGTGATGCGGGACTAGGGCAACTGCGAAAGCCACCAATAAGTAGGAAGTCCAATTTTCGAACTTTTAGATTGCCCCGAACAGAACTTTAATTTTCCTGTTTGCCGGAATATAAGTGGCATTTCACAAGCACACCGTCAATGTCTATATCCACTGGCACCACGCCTTTACAGATCTCCATAACATCCGGGCAGCGGCCTGCAAATTTACAGCCCCGCCGCAGGTACTCTTCCTGTTCTAATTCAGAAAGTGTAACCGAGGTGGTCCAGCGTTTTGTGGGGTCGGCCTGAGGGATGGAATCGCGCAGAAGCTTTGAGTACGGATGCCTGGGATGCATCAACACCTGTTCCACCGTCCCCATTTCAACAATGTTGCCGCGGAACATAATGGCGATACGGTCGCTGACGTAGTATGCCGTCGCCAGGTCATGAGTGATATAGAGGATGCTCACACCCAATTCATCCCGGAGCTTTTTGAACAGATTTACAATCGACATGCGCAGGGAGGCATCCACCATCGAAACAGGCTCATCAGCGATCAAGAGCGTGGGGTTGGTCAACAAAGCCCTGGCGATGGAAATCCGCTGCAACTGCCCGCCCGAGAACTCGCTCGGGTATTTGCCCGCGAACTCTTCATAGGAAAGACCGACCGCCTTGAGTTTTCGGTCAATCAATTCAATCGCTTGTTGTTTGCTCACGGCCAGAACGAGATTCTGAACCGTCTCAAAAAAGTACCGGTCCACCGTTCTCAGTGGGTTGAAGGTGCTGAATGGATCCTGGAAGATCGCTTGCACGCCTTCTGTGATCCAGACCTTTTCTTTACGAGTCTGCAGTTTTCCGTTATGGAGGATCGTCCCGGAGGTGGCTTCTTCAAACCCGAGCACAACCTTGGCCGTGGTAGTTTTGCCACAGCCGCTTTCGCCGGCCAGGGTGAAGATTTCTGCTGGCTTGATATGAAAGCTGACATGATCCACGGCTGTAAGAACGATCCTGGCGAGCACATTGCCCTGGGAGTATTGTTTGGTCAGTTCGTTTACCTCAAGCAGCTTATCCATGTTTTTCTTCTCCGACTACCGCTTATCTCAGAAATAGGTTTATCATGCGTTCGGATTTGTAGATTGAAAATCCAACAAAAGTACAGCAAATTATGCGGCACTATGTAACCAGCAGGCAACTTTATGGTTTTCATCCAGATAAGAGAATTCCGGCATTTGCTGGCGGCAAATTTCTTTGACATGCGGGCAACGCGGGTGGAAGGGGCAGCCAGGGGGCAGGTCGGCCAGTGAGGGTGGGCTGCCGGGCACGCTGCTGCGCATATTCTTATCACCGAACTTGGGCAGCGAGTTGATCAAGAACTGAGTGTAGGGATGCAGCGGTTGGCCAAAGATCTGCTCGGTCGTCCCCTCTTCCACAATTTTTCCAGCATACATGATGCCAATCCGGTCAGCGATGCTGGCGTGCACGCCCATATCGTGCGTGACCAGGATGATCGTATTCTTGAAATTCTCCTGGATCGTTCTAAGCATCTGAATCACGCCGCGCTGTACGACCACATCCAAGGCTGTGGTGGGCTCATCGCCAATCATAATGCGCGGTTTCATCAGCGCAGCCAGCGCGATGGTCACGCGCTGGCGCATTCCACCAGATAGCTGGTGTGGGTAGAGGTCGAGAACATTTTTGGGTAAGCCCAGCGCCAGGATCTGCTTGCGGGCCAGTTCGAACATCTCTTCCCGGCTCTGTTCCCCGAGATGGCTGCCAATGAAATCCTCATAGGTCTCTTTCAGCTTGAGCACCGGATTGAGCGCGCTCATCGAGCCCTGTGGGATATAGGAGATGTATACCATGCGCAGCTGCCGCACTTCTTCCGGGCTCATTTTGGCAACATCTACTTCTTCATCCCAGTTGATGCGGTAATAAATCTTGCCGCTAATCAGGCGCAGAGGCGGCACGAAGTCGTTGAAAAGTGCTTTCAGCAGCGTGGTCTTGCCGCAACCGCTCTCGCCCGCGATGCCGTAGATTTCGTCCTCATAAATCGTCAGGTCCACGTCGTTAACGGCTTTGACGATCTTCTGCGTGCCGTGCATTTCAAGGATATAGAAGGCTTTGAGTTGTTCGGTTCGAAGGATAGTTTGTTTAGTTTCTGCCATGGTTGCGTCTCCATTACACTCCAACCCTTTGGATACGCGTTCTGGGATCGAGATACTCACTGATACTTACCGACAGCCAATAGAGAGCAATAAAGAGGAAGAGCGATAAGACCACCGGGGTCAGGACCCACCACCAACGCCCTAATAGAATAGATTGATAGTAGAGCGCCCAATTCAGCATCGTGCCCAGGGTGGGAATCATGAGATTGACCAATCCAATGATGGCAAGCGTAATCTCCAACCCAATCGCAAATCCTATGTTGTTGATCAAAGTCGAGAAGATCAACGGCATGGCAAAGGGCATGTATTCGTTCAATACCAGTTTGACCGTCCCCGTGCCCGAAAGGATGGCAGTTTTGGTGAATTCTCGCTCGCGCAAGCTTAAGATCACCGAGCGGATCAGGCGCGCGTCCCATGCCCAGCCGAAAATCGACAACATCAATCCCAAGACCACCAGGTTCATATATTGGCGTACCAGCAAGGCTAACATGACAAAGATCAGGAAGAGGGGGATAACCAGCAGACTGTCGCCGATAAACATCAGTATCCTGTCGATTGAGCCTCCTACGTATCCGGCCACCATGCCAACCAGGATGGCAATTACCCTGGAAACCAACCCGGCGATGAGAGAGATGATCAGGGAATTGCGGATCGCAAAAGTGGCCTGCCAGAAGATATCCTGCCCGTTCGAATCGGTGCCGAGCCAGTACTCCGCCGATGGCCTCATATCTCTCGGGACAACATTCCATAAGGTAGGGTCATAGGGGGAAAAGGCGGACAAGCCGGCCAGGATCAGAATGATCACAAGGATGATGAAGCTGAAGGAGAAACGATAATCTCTAAATAGATCTCCGAGGATTTTCATGTGACAAGTCTCCTTAGTAGTATCGCACGCGTGGGTCAAACAAGGGATACGTCAGATCTACGATCAGGATGGCCGTTGTGATGCCAACGATGGCAAAAATGGTGATTCCCATGATCAGGTTGTAATCTCCATTGACGATGGCTCTATAAAGCAACCCCCCCAGGCCCGGGTACCCAAAAACAATCTCGGTAATCAGCGCCCCGCTGAAGATTTGCCCGAGCGAAAGCGCCAGGCCGGTGATTTGCGGCAGCAAGGCATTGCGAATGACATACTTACCCACGATGCGGTCTTCTGTAACGCCACCCAGCTTGGCATACTGGACATAGCTTTCTGCATTGATGTTTTGTACAATCAGCTTCATGGTTTGGAACGTGGCTGCCCCTCCCAAAACGGTTAATGAGAGGGCCGGCAAGAACGAATGCCAGAGGACATCTTTGATATAGGCCCAGGTGAAGGTGGGCAAGGCTCCCAATGACGCGCCGCCTGTAAGTGGGAACCAGCGAAAGACAAGCGTGGAAGCAAAGAGCAGGAGCAATGAG
>JBGPNQ010000207.1:0-9204 GCA_041487615.1 Anaerolineae bacterium | reverse complement strand
TGACCCAATCGGCTACATTTCGAATCGCTGTGTGATCTGGACCGATCCCGATCACTTGAAGGGCTTCAATCGTCTGGATTGTATTGACGAGATTACCTCGGATATTGGGCGAAATTTTCTCGGTATTAGCATGGACTGTTTCTCGTGCCATCAGCAGAACGATGCGCACATGGGTCAATTGGGTACGGCCTGCGAGAAATGTCATACTACTGACGCGTGGAAACCTGCGCAATTTGACCACGATACGACCGGCTTCAAGTTGACAGGTTCACATATAAATGTCGAGTGTAAGTCCTGCCATATCAATGGGATATACAAAAATACGCCCAGAGATTGCTACTCCTGTCACGCCGCAAAGGATGTCCACAAGGGTCAGTTCGGCAGGAATTGCGGAGCATGTCATCAGACCACCACATGGTCAGGTGCAAAATTCGATCACAACGCCACGGCATTTCCTCTTATTGGAAACCATGTAAAGCTGGCCTGCAGATCGTGCCATACGAATGACACCTTTAAGGGCACGCCCAAGGATTGTTTTTCCTGCCATGCGAAAGATGACAGCCACAATGGTCAACTTGGCAGGGATTGCTCCATCTGCCACATACCGACCAGTTGGAAAACCATAACCTTTGATCATAATGCCAGCGCTTTCCCGCTGACCGGCGGACATACCTCACTGACTTGCACTCAATGTCATTTATCAGGCCAATTCAAGATCCCAACCGAATGTGCTTCATGCCATGCTGAACCGGCCTTCCACGCGGGTGCATTGGGAACAAACTGCATGCAGTGTCACACCACCTCCGGCTGGTCTCCTGCAACATTTGCCGGAACCCATCCTGTCGCTCTTGGTCAAAACTTTTTGGATCATCATGGAGCCACCTGCAAGACATGCCATACCACCACGGTTCACGAATTCACATGCCTGGCCTGTCACGAGACCAATCCGCTTTCGCCAGGGGATGGTACTACACCGACAGGCACTCCTGCTTCCATGGGTACGCCAGGTTCAACTGAAACTCCAGGCGCGTCTGAAGCCAATGTATTTACATCCATTACTCCATCGAATATTCGAGTGGGAGATACAAGCCAGTTGACCGTCAGTCTAAATAAAGTTCCTGCCCGGGGTTATACGAGTACCGAGTTCAGCTGTACGTATGATCCTGCGCTTGTGGAAGTCAGTAACATCAGCGTTGGGAATCTCTTTGGTCCAGATACGGTTTCGGGAATTTCTGGTCCTCAGAATGGGAGTTTCATTCTTGCAGTCGCGGGCAGCCATGGCAGGAAAGCCTCGGACAGTGGCATTGTATTCACATTCAACGCGAAAGGATTAAGAGCCGGAGAAACAAACGTTGAATGCAAAGCCCGTGTGTCAGAAGGGCTGAATGTCCTGCAAAGCATAGGTTCGCTGCCATCAAGCATGACAATTGCCGGGATTATTCCCACAGCAACGAACATGCCGGCCTCCGCTTCAATCGCCGGGCAGGTTCTTGCCAGTAAGCTGGTGACGATTCGGTTGTACAACCCGGATAACTCCGTTGCGGCAACAACAACGGCAAACCATGATGGCACTTTTAATCTCTCCGTTCCAGAAGGGACGTATACGATCACGGCTTCAGCAGAAGGATTCCTTGGCGCGCAAGGTTTCGTTACCTCGATCAACAGCAGCGTTGTTTCCAAGCCAGTTGTGAGTTTGATCGCCGGCGACATTGATAACAATGGAGTCATCGATCAAATGGATGCTCTCACTATTCGCATGAACTACAACAATGCCGCGCCTGCTGCAGCCGATCTAAACAATGACGGCGTGATAAACGTTCTCGATCTGGGAATTCTTGCGGAGAATTATGGCAAGTCAGGCGCGCTGCTCTGGCCATAATAGTAAGGAGGTGGATCACAAGAAGTTTGAGTACCGGCAGAGTCAAGTATCAGATTGATTGCCGGTAATTGCTCGGTATGTTGCGGATGCTGCGTGGCTGCAACATCGAAAGCAGAAAACTTCGCGCAAATATGAAATAAAGCAAAAAATTGCAACAGTCAAAGGAGAATAGGATGAAAATAACAAAAAAGTTATACCGAGTCTCGAATCGAATTCTGCTGATCGTCGGTGGAGCGCTTATCCTGCTCGCAGTCATGGTTGCTTCGACCAAGCCGCAAACAGGAAGTGCGTTACCAAGCGACCTGAGCAGCGCAATGTCCAAATACCCAAGCCTTTCCAGTACCAGCCTGAACACCTGTGACCTCTGCCATACATCCAGCGTTCCCAATTTAAACCCATACGGTGCAGCGTATAAGTCCAACGGCAGAAACACAGCCGCCTTCGGATTGATCGAGAACCTGGATTCGGACGGCGATGGATTCAAGAATATTCAGGAACTAAATTCCCTCACCTTCCCTGGAAATCCCGCCAGCTTCCCATCCGTCCCAACTGCAACGAAGACGACGGTCCCCGTCCCCACCAATACCAGTGTCCCAAATTCCACGAAGACCCCGATTCCGACGGTGGGTGCGCCATCAGCAACACCGACGAGTCCATCCAATTCGGCGTCTATAACAATCGGCCTGGCGCCGTCCAGTGTTATAGTCGGCAGTTCCTCCACAGCTTCGGTCAGTTTTAACAATATCCCGACCGGAGGATTTGCCAGCGCTGAGTTTACCTGTACATTCAATCCGGCCGTTGTGGAAGTATCCAACATTGCCACAACCAGCCTTTTTGGAACGGACCCTGTTACGGTGGTCAATGGTCCTAAAAACGGAAGCTTTATTTTTGCCATCGCCGGAAGTAACGGCAATAAAGCGAGTACAGGTGGCCCAGCCTTTACATTTGCTGCAAAGGGCTTGCAGGTTGGACAATCAGGCATCGACTGTCAGCCTCGTGTCTCCACCGGGAATCTTGTTCTCGTCACCATCCCGTCGACGCCTGCCAGTCTCGTCATCACCACCTCTGGACAAGGCACGCTCACCGGCAAGGTTCTTGCGGGCAAACCTGTAACAGTCACACTTTATGACTCTGGTAATTCAGTTGCAGGCTCCATCGTTGCGAATGTAGACGGAACCTTTAGTCTCCCAGGTCCGGCTGGAACATACACAGCGGTCGCATCAGCACCGGGCTACCTCAAAGCCCAGGGATCCGTAAACCTCACAAGCGGCAATACCACTACCCTGCAGGTCATCACCCTGCCTGCTGGTGATATTGATGGCAATGGTGTGATCGACCAATTTGATGCCCTGACAATAGGCATTAACTACAATGGCTCGGCACCGACAGAGGCAGACCTGAACAACGACGGCACAATCAATGTGCTGGATTTGGAAATCCTGGCTCGTAGTTACCGTCAAACCGGCCCACTGGCCTGGCACTAGAAAATTGATACAAGTAAGGGCGCATTCTTGAATGCGCCCTTACTCTGGAGTTGTAATGAAAAAACTTTTCGCACTTATTCTTTTTGTCGTTGTCTCGCTCAGCTCTGTTGTCACCGTGAATGCCCAAACGGCGGAGTCCCTCTGGATTCAGGCCAATGGCACAAGCTATAAAACGAATGAAACGGCCTCAATCATGATCAATGGGATTTCAACGACACCCATTCAGGGGTTCACGGCTCAGATCCGATATGACCCGGCCTGTCTTCAACCCGTAAACAGTACCAGCCCCATCTCCGGCATGAACGGTTTGGCTGTCCCTCAGGCCTCGGGGTTGGCGGACGTATCCTTTGCGAGCACTACACCTCAAACGGCAAATGGAGTGTTAGCCGAAGTACGATTTACAGCTCTAAAGGGTTGTCAGACCAGCCTCAACATTGAATCTGCCGCCCTTGTCGTTCGTAATGAATCGGGGTTTGCCGTCCCAGTTTCCGGGGTGAATATTAATCAGAATCCAATTGTGCTGAACATTGATAGCACAGTGGGTACCCCTCAACCGGAAGCAACCGGAGAATCTGTGTTACCGCTGGCTCCGACTGCTCCCCATGGACCGAAGCATTTCAATTGGATAGTGGCTCTGTCGCTGGCTCTGGGTGGCGTACTCATCATATTTATCATTGGCTTGTTTAAATTCATGAGCCCATCCGAGGGGTAGCCAACGGGTATTTGTTATTGGGTCTGGTGATTGCCTGGCAAGATCTGATCTTCCTAAATGGATGGTCGGCGTTCGTCGCGATCAACGACGAGCGCCAAATCGCTAGTGCCGCAACAACATGAAGTTGTAGGGTTACTTAGAAGATTGTCGACCGCGATGTAAGGAAATAGACTACAGCTTAACAAAGCTGCGGTGCCAGGACAAATACTGCCTCCATGTAGGGGAGAGCCTGGAGTTGAGCAAATAGGATCCTGCGGCCAAACGCAGTCGCTCTCTGCGCGGGGGACGGCGGCCGTAGCATATTTTTTTATCCCACCTTTGAAACTCGCCGTTTAAGGCTCGCATTTGATTTTTGAAAGTTGTATACTGTGCACAAGGATTTATTCCCATGGCGAAAGAGCGATTTGATATTGATCGCGCTGTAAAGCTTATTGATGAAGCGATCGTGCCATATAAAAAGGCTGCGATGTTCGAACTCGCTGATGATGGATTCAATTCGACATTCGAACAACTTGTGGCCTGCATGATTTCGATCCGCACGTATGACGAGGTCACGATTCCCGTTGCGCGGCGATTATTTGAGCGGGCGCGGACTCCAAAGGAAATGAGTCAACTCTCGAGTGAGGAGATCGACGCGCTGATTCTCCAATCCACATTCCACGAGCGGAAGGCCGCCCAGATCCTTGTGTTGGCGCGGCGTGTGGTCGATGAGTTTGGCGGTGAGCTTCCATGCGAGGAGGAAATCTTGCTATCCTTTTCCGGTGTGGGTCCCAAATGCGCGCATCTGGCCATGGGCATTGCCTGTGGAGACCCTTTTATCAGCGTGGACATCCACGTCCATCGCGTGACCAATCGCTGGGGATATGTGCGGGCATCCACACCCGAGAAAACGATGCTTGCATTGGAGGAAAAACTCGCGCAGCAATATTGGATCGAGATCAATCGTCTGCTCGTACCTTTTGGGAAACATATTTGCACCGGTACTCTTCCACACTGTTCGGCCTGTCCCGTTTTGGAGATGTGTCAGCAGGTTGGGGTCGAGGCACATCGCTGATCTTTTATCAATTCACAGGAGTCGTGCAATGTATCAATCTGATGCTCAATACGCGGCCGAAAAACTGGCGCAGTTGAAATCGGAATTCCGGGTCGAGGTGGTCCCCGATTGGATGGATGACGGCGGGGCATGGCAGCCCGGCAACTGGGCAAGAGAAGAATTGGACCAGTTGCACAATACACTGACCTGTTTTGTGGACTGTATTGGTGGACAGGAGAAATTCAAGGAATATGTGGGCGGCGTCAAGGTCAGGAAAGCGGATATCGGCACGCACGGTGGGGAGGCCCAGAAGCATCAAGTCACCTTTGCCTTGAAGGGATTTACACCCTGGACGACGGTCCATGAATTTGCGCATGCGTGGGACGCGAACCGCTGCTGGAGTTTCTCGCGCAAGCTCGAAAAATATACTGGTGGACACACCAATCTGGTGCAATCCTGGATCGTCAAATTTTTAGGCAAGCCTGATCTCATGAATCGAAAGTACGAGAAAACTCCCGGCCATTACGGCAGGTTACCGGGCTGTAACGCAGCGGGATATTTCTATGGCGATAAACCGGGCGGCTCGGATTGGAATTTCAACCGCAAGGAGGACTTTGCGGAATCCGTTGCAATGTATGTCGGCTGGGAGAGGGGTAATGACCTGTCGAAACACGCCCGGGATCGGATCATTCGCTACAAACTTACGAATGGCGAGAAGGATGGATTTGGAGTCAGCGACAAATGGCAGGAGTACGCAGGATATTTCTATCCCGAAAACGGAGATTACACCAAAACGAAACGCTGGCAGTTTGTAGATGGTCTTGTGAATGGCAAAATAAAAGCAGCCTGAGAGGGTGAAATTGGTGATGACGACGAATCTCGGCATAACCAGCCGAATTCGTAGATAGAACTTGATCGCAGATTCAAACTACATTTAGGCTGGTCGAGGGTCTGTGACCCCGACCAGCATTTTAACCGCAGGTCTCCCTCGAATATAATGTTCCTATGGAACGTTATCGCATCGTCGAAGGTGTGGGAGTTTATTATGTGACCTTTACCGTCATCGAATGGCTGCCGGTATTTATCAATGAAATTGCCTGCAAGATCATCACTGACAGTTTCAACTTTTGTATCCAGAATAAACGTCTCAGGGTCCATGCCTATGTGATCATGCCCACTCATCTGCATGCCATTCTATTTGATACAGAATTCAATCCTGAACGACTGAAAAGCACATTGGACGATATGCGCAAATTCACCGGCCGCCAGCTTCTTGACCATGCGGCTCATCATTTACCGGAGTCGTTCACTGAACAATTTCGGGAAAATGCAGGTAAAGATCGCGAGCGCAGGTTCTGGCAGCCCACCCAGCATCCGGTGGGGGTTTATTCATACGAATTCTGGAAACAGAAAGTGGATTATCTACACCACAATCCCTGTCGCAAGGGATTGGTGTTTCAACCCGAAGATTGGCGGTTTTCTTCAGCGCGATATTGGTTGATGGAAGAAAAGAATGATTTGCAATTGTCGGATGTGGGATGGGAGTAAGAGGAGATCTGCGGTCGCGTCTCGGCGGGGTCGAAGACCCACGCCAAGCTGGTTGGGATACTATGGACAATTGCACGGACGCATGTTTGTACGAAGAGAATATGGCAGGCTTGATAGCTAAGAAAACGGAGATTACACCAAAACGAAACGCTGGCAGTTTGTAGATGGACTCGTGAATGGAAACATAAAAGTAGCCTGAATGCGTACTCAAAAAGCTCGTCGAGGGTCTTCGCGACATCGTACTCGCAAAGTAAGCACCCGCACGAGCTTTTTGACCGAAGGTCTCATTACAGTAAAATAATATCCATCTGGATGTGGGACAGAAGCATGTTTGAGACCTGCGGTCATGTCTCGGCGAGGTCACAGCCCCACGCCGAGCGAAAATTGCATTTGAGTATTTGGGTAATTATGAGGAGTGACATGGAAGACGATATGCTGCCTGCAGTCATTAATGATATGGAAAAGCATTTCCACTTTCTCTTTGAGAGAGGTTTTAAGATCCAATCGAAGATATATTATCCCCAATCCTTTGGAGACTGGGATATTGTCCTTGGGTCGTCCAGTTGTCATATTCGCATTGGAACGGAACGTGGCATAGTAATGTTAGGTTTTCGTCCACCTATCGCAACTGCATACTATGCAACCAGCATAGAAGCAATGATATATTTCTTGAGCAATGGTGAACAATATGTTGGTGTGTATAAAGGAAATATTCTCGATAGAGAACAACAACTGGAAAGGTTTGCCAAGTTACTTGAAATATATATTGATCGAATTCTTTCTTTGTTCAGCAACGATCATGAGAGATATACACAAGATTTGCTCATTGCGCAGCAAAAAGTTAGCGACCTTCAGCGTAAAGAACTCAGGGAAAAACATGATAAACTGATTCGAACGGCTGAGGCTAGAAGGAATGCCCTAAAGGAAAGCTTGAAAAAGCAAAAGCCAGAGTCCTGAACATCGTTTGCTCAAGACCTTTTTCGTTCATCGGGGACTTCACCAATGTGCAGTCCATATCTGAGAGACCGACCGCAGGTCTGGATATAGGGCAAAACGAATGAAGGACCATTATCGAAGGTGACCTGGAAACCAGTAGAAGACATCCTGTCAGATCATTTAGGCAGCACCAGCGTGGCAACGGATTCAAGCGGGAATTTGGTTGCTGAGATCAAGCTGGTCGAAGGTCTGTGACCCCGACCGGCATTTCGACCGAAGGTCTCAAAATCATTTGTAGACTGGGCATAAAGAGGAGACCTGCGGTCGCGTCTCGGCGGGATGCTGCGCGATCCCACGCCGAGCAGTATATGGAAAAATAAAAGTAGCCTGAGAACGTTTGTTCAACAACGGTTATAATATCCGCTCGGAGGCTACAGATTCATGGAAATTACCTGGTACGGACATTCCTGTTTTCGTCTTACCGAGCGCAACTACGCGACGGTGGTGACGGATCCATTTGATAACAAATCCATTGGTTACGATACACTTAAGTTGAAGTCTGATATCGTTACTGTGAGCCACGATGCACCCGGTCATAACAACACGGATGCGGTCAAAGGTGTTTCACACGTCATCGATGGACCTGGCGAATTCGAGATTGGCGGCGTGTTTATCACAGGCGTCCAATCGGATAGTAATTCAGGCAAGAAAAAGAGCAAGGATCGCGAGGCAGCTCCGCGCAATACGATCTATGTATTCGACTATGATGGTATTACGGTCGCACATTTAGGTGACCTCGAGCAGACGCCCAGTCAATCTGAGATCGAGACGCTTGGCACCGTCAACGTGGTGTTGGTCCCAGTGGGAGGTGGGGGCGGGCTAAACGCGGCGAAAGCGGCTGAGATCATTAGCTTGATCGAACCGAATCTCGTCATTCCCATGCACTACGCCACGCCAGACGCAAAAGTCTCCCTCGATTCGTTGAACAAATTCATCAAAGAGATGGGACTCTCCAAGCCCGAGACTCAGCCGTCCCTGAAGGTCACGCGCAGCAGTCTACCGGCTGAAACGCACGTTGTCGTCTTGGATTATCAAAAGAGCTAATGTTGCTTGCTGCGCCGTCCACGGCGAAGCAGAAGTGAGTCAATTAGCTGTCTTAGTGATAAGGATAAAATGGCAGTAAAAGTGTTAATGACATGGGATATTGCCGGTGAACGCGATCAGGAGTATTTCGAGTTCATCATCGGCGAATGGATTCCCGGCGTGCAGAGGCTTGGTTTGCAGCCCGCGGAGGCGTGGGCAACGATCTATGGATCGTATCCGCAAATTCAGGTGGGACTGCTGGCAAACGATGCTACCCAGGCCCGGCGCATTCTCGATTCAAGCGATTGGGGTTTATTGCAGGACAAATTATTCGACTACGTAAAAAACTACTCCTGCAAAGTGGTTCCCGCCCGCGGCGGATTTCAATTCTAACGACGGCACGAGGTTCACCCCTCGTGTCTTTCTTTATGCACACAAATCGTTTCCATCGGCCATTTTTCTACCTTTGCGCGTTGGAAGCCGCGGCTGTGATTGTGGCGCTCATCCGGCTTCCATCAGAAGGCGGGAC
>JBGPNQ010000206.1:0-9219 GCA_041487615.1 Anaerolineae bacterium | reverse complement strand
GATCGCGGTTGACTGTGAACAGGTCTGCATACATATGGATATTGTTAATACCCAGTTTTTTCAGGTACCACAGTTCCTCCATAATCAGCCTGGGAGAACGCAAACGCGTCGCGTATTGATAGCTTACGTGCTTGATACAGTACGTACAACCAGCAGGACATCCCCTACTTGTGACGATAAATGTGAACGGACCCTTGATCAACGGCATACGATAGGATTGCAAGGGTAACAACTCATGCATGGGAATAGGCATATCATTTAGATCCGCCACGAAGGGGCGCGGGAAATTCAATATGATCTGATCCTCTTTCCGCCACGCAATCCCCTTGATGCCATGCATGTTTACCGAGCCATCCTCATTGAATGAGGGCTTGTACAGCAGGTCATGTTTATCAAATATTGACTTGATCTCGGGGGAGCGCTCATCAATCCTGCCCTCGAGATGATCCAGCAAATCACGGATTGTGAGGTCAGGCTCACCCACCAGGGCAAAATCCAGGCTGGGATATGGGCGCATTGTTTCCACGGGGATGGGTGTGATGTGCGTTCCAAAAGCAATCGTCTTGGCCCCACGTGCGTGCGCCAGAAAACATCCGTACATATCGTTTTCAAGGGTAGGGGCCGTCATTTGAGTCAGATAATACTTGGGTTGATATTTATCAAGTAATTTTGTGAATTCAGGCCAGCCCATACGCTCTGCATTGCAATCCACCACCTTGATCTTATAAACCGGGTACAGTAAGGCTGCCATCTGCGCCAACGACACTTGGGGCCATACCATGTTCTCGCGCGTTCGGCGACCCACTCGATGCTGGGTTCGGATCCAGAGCTCGCCGTCAGGGGTGGGAGGATTCACCAGCATAATGTCCACCGCGTCGGCTGAGCGCGAAGTGGAAAGAAGTCCTTCCCGGACAATTGCATCCGCGTTGGGGAAATCCACCATACGCAATTTTGGGGATAAACGACTTCCCATGTTTACAGATTGAATATCATTTTCATTCTTGCTCATTTCGATCTCCTTTTATAAACCAAAATACTACTAATGTAACAGGCCCGGATTATTCCAATCCCATATCTTGCTTTGTGAGGATCTCTCTTTTGCTCAACTCTTCAAGTACGCGCAGCAGCAGCCAATATATGACAAGTTGAATCCCGATCAGAAATACAAGGGCACTCCCCACCAGGTAAAACCAAAGCCGCTCAATTGCCCAGCCGCGCAATCCAAGAACGAGGCTGGTCACCACTATGACGGTGCTGATCAGCACGGCAACAAGACCCATCCATCCGAATTGTTGATCAAGCGGTGTTTTGAAGAATGGTTTTCCAAATAATCCCTGACGGATTGGTTTCTTATAAAACAATGAGACTAAATAATTGAATGTAACACCCAGTGAAAAAATGTTAATGCCAGCAACGGATGAAACCATCGCCGTAAAGAGCGCTGTGACTCCCCATGGTCCCAGTGATGTAATCCCATTGAGTCGCGCAACGAGTAAACCAAGGAAGATCAAACCAGCAAGTCCAATGCCTGCCAGACCGATCAATCCGAGGATTCTGACCGGATTGTACGACATCGCAGTCCAAATCATGCTTTGCAGGAACACGCGTCCATCATGAATGACGCTGAGTTTGGAACGTCCTACGCGCTCGCTATAAGGAATGGGGATTTCATCAATCGACACACCTTCGTGCAGTGCACGTGTGCTCATCACGGGTGTCAGATTCAGTCCATCGGGCAAAGGATAAATATGCTGCAGGATCTCACGCTTGAACACGCGCATCCCGCTTGCGCTATCCGTGACTTTTTGGCGGCCCAGTAAACTCAGGAGGGTGGCAAAGAAGAGATTGCCCACTCGCCTTGTCAGCGGCATTTTGCTGTCTGCCCCAGCCATGCGCGAGCCAATGACCAGATCGGATCCGTTCAGGGCAGATTGGCACAATTTCGGAAAATATTCCGGGGGATATGTACCGTCAGCATCAAGGAAGCCGATCAATTCGCCACGAGCCTGGGAGAAGCCAGTCTTGAGGGCGGCACCGTATCCCCTGTTCGTGGGATGACGAACAAGTGTGACACCCTCGATGCCCGCGGCAACTTCCGCGGTGCGGTCGCGTGATCCATCATCCACGACCAGGAGTTCCATCTCTTGAATCCCAACTTTGGCCAATTCAGGCTTGACTTTCAGAACACGGTTCGCGATTTCAGCGATCCCGTTTTCTTCATTATAGGCGGGGATAACAATGGAGAGAATCGTCATGGGTTTTTATCCTTGATTGATTGAAATATCGCTCGATCTGGTCGGTCTGTAGCGCCATCAATGGACTTGATGATTTTCGCAGGCACGCCACCGACAACGGTATGAGGCGGTACATCTTTTGTTACTACCGCGCCTGCAGCAATGACGGCCCCCTTTCCTATCTTTACACCGTCTGTAACGACAGCACCTGCTCCCAACCAGACGTCATCTTCGATGACGATCCCCTGTGCCGTAATCCCCTGGTCAACGAATGGACGGTTCGGATCATCGAAAACATGGTTCACTGCAATGATCTGTGTGAATGGAGACGTATACACCCGGTCCCCAATTTGAACGCCTCCCTGTCCCCGGATCACCGAGTATTCACCGATGAGACTGTCACGTCCGATCCGGATGCCGGCCTGGGGCATATTCCTGAAATTGTAAACGTGTAATACTGCGCCATGCATCACAATTGTTCCGGGCCCAAGTTCGATTCCATGAGGCGTGGCATGCAGGTAGGCACCTTGATCCAGATAGACACCATGTCCAAGTTTGATGTTATCTGCAAATCTCAAACGGACGTTGCTTTCAATGGCAGCAACACCATCCATTTTGAGAATGAAGCGGTAGAATACTCCACGAATTGCAATGCCGAACACGGTGGGTATCCAGCCAAATAATAGGAAAAAAAACTGCTCATAAAAATATCGTAAGACAGATGAAGCTTGACGACTGATATATAACTGCAAACTGGACAGCATTGCTTTCGGTCCTGACTTGAAACTGGCATGCTCCGCCATTCCGACATACATACGGTAAGACGGTTTGGATATTTACTGTATCAAAAATTATTTAATTAACGGTGGCTTATAATAAAGACATGTATCCAGCGATATTTCTCGACCGGGATGGTGTCATAATCGAAAACCGTTCAGATTATGTACGCCGGTGGTCACACGTCAAAATACTGCCCAGGGCAATCGATGCATTATCCGGTTTTCAACGTGAAGGTTTTAAGATAATCATCGTTACTAATCAATCAGCCGTCGGACGCGGAGTGATGACCTTCGAAGATGCACAGATGATCAACAACCGTCTGATAAAAACCATTAAAGAAAATGGTGGATGGGCTGACGCTGTCTTTATGTGCCCTCATAAGCCAGAGGACAACTGTCAATGCCGCAAACCGCATCCTGGATTACTGCTCCAGGCCGCCCGTGAACTTTTCCTGGATTTGAGCTCATCGTGGATCGTAGGTGATGCCTGGACCGATCTGCTTGCCGGGCAATCTGCGGGTTTGGAAGGAACGATCATGGTCCGGACCGGACGGGGCGCGTCTCAACTACTTCAAGCTCAGCAGCAAGAGATAAAGCCATTTCTCATTTGTGAAGATATCTTTGATGCTTTCAACAATATCACCTTTCTCCGAAAAAAGAAACCAACAGAACGTTAAGCCTGGTCAGGATCAACTTTTTCCAACACAATTTCGGCTGGATTCTCTGCGTAGACCTCTTCCCGCAGGGATTTAACAATCATATGTTCCAGCATGAGGTGAATATCTTCAACATGCTCAATAATATTGCTATTGACATGGATATTGAAATCCACCATCGGTGCCAGGTCTCCTCCATCAAAGCCGGTAAAACCGATTGTGATGGCATTGGTGGCCTTCGCCAGTGTGATGCCATTTAGAACATTTTTGGAATTGCCGCTCGCCGAAATTCCGATCACAATATCATCAGGCATGAGCAAATTCGCCAATTGTTGGGAAAATACATTTTCATATCCCTCATCATTGGCATAGGCGGAGAAAATGGCCATGTTATCGGTCAGTCCAATGACCTTGTAGTGCGGCCAGCCTGCCTTGCGGGTATTTTTTGCGAGGTCGCACACAAAATGGGTCGCCGTGGATGCCGAACCGCCATTCCCCATGATGAATATCTGCCGACCAAGCAGCCGCGCCGAATGCAACAGGTCGATGACTTTGACAATGTTCTCCATCGGCAATTCATTCATGGTCTGCTGGAGGGATGATAAGTAATTGATAACTCTTTTCATGCACTGCCCTTTCTTCGCTGTTAGTGCCTTCGATAATTGAAAATAACTTTTGTGCCGTCAGACTCAAGCCTGAAGGGTAATTCCTGTAGTTCACATAATGCATTTCTTACTGCTGTTTGCCGTTCATAAGGCACATATAACAAAAGAAACCCTCCGCCTCCTGCCCCGGTGATTTTTCCACCGATCGCGCCGGACTTCCTTGCCAGTTCATACATATCATTGATAGCTCCATTCGTGATCTGACCGGCAAGTCGTTTCTTTAGAATCCATGATTCGTGCATGAGTGTGCCGAAAGCATCGAAATCATTATGGGTCAGGACATTCCGCGCCTCGTGAACCATTTGCTTGATTTCCCGCAATACGGCTCTACGATCCCTGATATTTTCCTTCTGTTCCTTCAAAATATTATCCGCACGTCGACTCACACCTGTGAAGAACAACAGGAATCGATCGTTCAACGCCCGTCGTGATTCGGCATCAATTTGCACTTTTTCAACTTTTACCTGTCCATCTGGAAGGAAGTCAAAAAAACGTAAATTGCCATAGGCAGCAATATACTGATCCTGGATGCCGATGGGTTTTTTGAGTTTGTCAATTTCTATCGAACAGGCTTCGCGGGCCAATTTCTCTGCTGAAACCATCTCTCCCAAATACGTATACAACGCATGCAAGGCTCCCACAGTAACAGTACTGGAAGAACCAAGCCCTGAACCTTCCGAGGGAATATCACCCATCGTTGTAACTTCAATACCTGAAGAAATCCCTGTCAATCGCAAAGACTCACGTATCAGCTCGTGTTGAATCTCTTCAATGCTATCCACCATCTCGGTCTGAGTGTAACCAATGCGCAGCTTACGGTCGAAGCGCTCCTTAACCGTCACAAAAATATATTTATCAATTGCCGAACTTAAAACACAACCACCCTCCTCCATAAAGAAAGAGGGGAAGTCAGTTCCTCCCCCAAAGAAACTGATCCGCAATGGTGTTTGAACAATAATCAAGCTACCTTCTCCGTTGTTCTAAAATAGTTCACGGTTTCCCTGAGACCATCTTCAAGACTGATCGTGGGTGACCATCCCAAATCCTTTTTGATCTTCGACGCATCCAAATAGATATGGCGGGTCTCACCCAATTTGGCCGGCCCGTATTGAACCTGATGGGGATAGTCAGTCACCTTTGCAAGTGTTGAGAATATTTCATTGATGGACGTGGGGCGTCCCCAGCCGAGGTTATAGATGCCAGGCATATGGTCAATTTCAATTGCCAGTAAATTGGCGCGGGCGCAATCTCCAACAAAAACGAAATCACGGGTCTGCTCACCATCGCCGTTGATGCTTACCTGCTCGCCATCCAGCATTTTGCCGGTAAAGATCGCCACAACCCCGGCTTCGCCATGTGGATCCTGCCGTGGACCAAAAACATTGGGGTAGCGAAGAACTGTATAGTTCAATCCATAATTGACATGGTACATGTATAAATAGTGTTCGACCGTATGTTTGCTTGCCCCATACTGGCAGATGGGATTGATGGGGTGTCGCTCATCACATGGCAGTTTCTCCGGCTCCCCATAGACGGCACCGCCCGTGGAAACATAAACGAAATGCTTTATATCGAACTCCCTGGCACATTCGATCAAATTGATGGAGCCCAAAATATTGACATGTGCATCGAATAAAGGTTGTGCGACAGAACGACGTACATCCATTTGGGCCGCATGATGGCTGATATAGTCAGGACGTTCCGTTTCAAAGATTTCGCGAAGCTTGGGGTCGCGAATATCCATTTGATAGAACTTCGCAGCAGGATTTAAGTTGGATGCACGCCCGGTAGAAAGGTCATCGACAATGACCACATCATAACCCTGTAATACAAATAGATCAACAACGTGGGAGCCTATGAAACCGGCTCCCCCTGTTACCAGAATTTTTGTCATTTTGTTTTCCTTTTGGAGGGATTAATACGCGCCGCGCCCTTTTAAGACTGCGGGAATGGTTTGGAACAGCAATTGAAGATCAAGCCAGATACTCCAGTTCCTAATGTAATACATGTCGAGACGCACCCGTTCATCATAGGAGATATCAGATCTTCCACTCACCTGCCACAAGCCCGTAATACCGGGATTCACTGTTAAGAGATTCATATCAAATTGCTTGTACATGGCTACTTCTTCAGGAGAAATCATACGAGGACCGACCAGCGACATATCCCGAGTCAGCACATTATACAATTGAGGAAGTTCATCCAAACTAAACTTGCGCAGGATGGCACCGATTTTTGTGACTCGCGGATCATATTTAAGCTTATGGTTCTTCGCCAACTCTTCCTTTAACCCGGGATGCTTTTCAAGCACCTCATCTCCATTGACAACCATGGTGCGGAATTTTAATGCAGAGAACTGTTTGCCATTGATTCCCATGACGCGTCGCTTATGAAGAATAGGTCCGGATGAACTGAGTTTAACCAATATGGTAATCAATAACAATAGAGGTGAAATAACGATCAGACCCGTAACAGTAACCACGTAGTCGAGCATCAATTTCAGGAAGTTATCGGAACCCGTCAAGCGAACCTTGTTGACATAAACCAAAGGCACGTATGCAAACTCATTTACAGTTAGACCAGTTGTAATGACTTCATACAAGCCAGATGACATTCGGATATTAACCGTGTCTGAAACACCGTAACGTTTGAAGATCTCCAAAAGATAATCACGCGTGGAGATTGCGCTCGATGCCAGAATGACCTCACCGATCTGATAGCGCAGGATGATTTCCCCTAATTCTTCAACGGAACCAAGACAAACCAAATTGTGAAAGAGAGGGGTTGTGGCAGGTTCCTTCTTGTCTACGAAACCAACCAAATGTAGACCAGAGGTTTCCCAACTTAGCAGTTGTTCTGCAAGCCAGCGGCCTTCCTGATTGGCGCCCACAATGACAGCCGGGGTGAGGAAGAAGCCATGCCTGCGGAGAGAGTAAATGAAACGGCGAAGAAGAAATCTCCCAAATGAAGCAAACAGCCAGGTAAATCCCCAGGCCATCAGGAGCCAGCCGCGCGCTATGATCAAATCGGGTTTGAGAAAACCAGCAATTACGATGAGCAGAAAACCCACGGTGGAAGACCTGAACACCTTATCGTATTCACGTGTGCCGCCTAACAAATTTTCCTGATGATACAAACCGTTCAGCGAGAAGATCAATAACCACAAGAATGATGACAATGCGACCAAAAGACGATAATAGTCAATGGAAACGACAGCTGTTTCATCAAAAAGATGCAAATGGGCTTCAAATCGGAGATAATAGGCTACGCGGAAAGCCACGTTGGTCATCACGATATCCATGACGACAAGCAAAGCCTTATAGCCCAACCATTGCGTTTGTCTGGGGATCAGGGAATTTACTTTGCCGATCTTCTTTCCCAAGGTAATGACGTTCATAGAATTGGTATCGGTTCTCATGGTGATCATTGAGTATCTCCTGGTACCCATAAATAAAGAGAGGACAATAAGTCCTCTTCAAATGACGAAACTGAATAAATTTTTGGAAACAATCTGCAACCTAACGAATCATCGAACCAATCCCATGACGCAATTTAACAGGAAAGGTTACCGGTGCAAACTGTTTGTGAAACTGGAAAGGCACATTAATATAAGATTAGCCCCCATTATTCTGAATCACCAATCGGAGTCTGTGCAGACGGTAATCAGGGTCGCTTCACACGGCCGATTTGCTGCTGCCGTAACTCAACTGGAACTTGTCGGTTCTGTAGAAAATTCAGAAGGACGCGGACGCGATCCCGGCCGGAGATCTGCCCGTCGAAAATCGCTTCATAACCTGCAAACGGACCGTCCTGGACCAATACTGCATCACCCTTTTTCAATCCATCAACAAACGATTTTTGGGATGCGTTTATAAGATCAACCTGTCGTTTGAGCGCGGCGATCAACAGGTCAGGGACCGAGGCGGGCTGACCATCGAAGCTGATAAGACTCACGGCCCCCGGCATCCACCGGATGGTCGAGGCGCTGACCATTTCCAAATCCGCATGAACGAATAAGTAACTCGGAAAGTAAGGTCGAACCTTGCGCGCCCGCGGATTTACAGTTTTCACAAAAATGCGTGGATAGAAAACCTCGATGCCATAAGCATCAAGTTGCCCGGCCAGAAAATCTTCCTTATTGGGTTTACTTCGAATTGCGTACCATGTAACAGACATCGGTCCTCAAGACGTTTCGTTCCTGCGCAAGCAGGAATACTCAATTATACGCCATGCGATATTTGTCCGCGACGGGATCAGAATGGATTCGTAAAATCTAATCCTAAAATCGAAAAGTCCGACTTCTACTTGTCGGACTTTGATTTTGGTGACTCCGGGGGGATTCGAACCCTCAACCAATTGATTAAGAGAAAGAGGGTTTTTGGAGAAATACAAAAAATCGCCCCAATCTGTCCAATTAGACTGAACATTGGCGGCGATTCTACCCGATAATTCCACCCTGTCAAATACTTTTTACTGTGTAAGGAACACTTAAGGAGGACTAAGGAGCTTGTCTAATTTATCGGCTGCTTCATCCTGCATCGAAGGAATGACGTGTGAGTAAGTATCCATAGTAAGAACTATTGATGAGTGTCCTAATCTTTCCTGGACAATCTTCGGGTGGACATTAGCAGAAAGAAGAAGTGTGGCAGAGGTATGCCGGAGATCGTGGAAGCGGATATCTGGTAGTCCTGCCTTAGCAATGGCAACCTTAAAAGCCTTAACTAAAAATCGCGGATTTACGGGTTTACCACTGGACGTGGTGAAGATAAGTGCGAACCGACAGTGCATAGCTGACTCCAGTGCATATTGAAAGTACCGCCAGTGCATTGCTTACGAAAAGCGTGTGACAACCGCCATTGGTGGATACAGGAATGGCGGTTACTTT
>JBGPNQ010000205.1:0-9259 GCA_041487615.1 Anaerolineae bacterium | reverse complement strand
GGGACGGCGTGAGCGAAGATAAAGGGTCTCTTTCACCAACGAACGAGATTCTTCGGTCGCAAACTGCGCTCCCTCAGAATGACACACAAGTAATAAAAACGGAGCAGAGAGTTCTATTACTTTCTGCTCCGTTTGCGTTATGGATTGTCCGTGAAGAGTATAATCGCAAAATCTTTAGCTTGGAGGAGAATATGGAAACACCATCCGTAACCGAGTCACCGAAAAAAAATCAAACACCTATCATCATCGCTGCAGTTGTAATCGTTTTTTGTTGCTGCTGTGTGGTCCTGGCGGCTGCAGGCTACTATGGCTATGTCAGAATCAATCGCAGCCAGGGAGTTCCACCGCAACCGGTTGAAGATGCAGTGCCGGTCGTTCCGGGCGATGGTCAATCACCAACATTGGCACCCTCCAGTACAGCCGGTGAAGCACCTACAGGCGGTTTGGGAAACGATATTCTTCGCAACGACACCTGGCAGTACGTTGCAGCAGCGGCCCAAGGACAGGGCTGTGATCAACCTATCGGAAAGGATACAAAAATCGAAGTTTTGCACGAACCGCAGAACGGAGTTTGGACGGAAAAATGGACAGTTGCCTGCGCATCGGGTGATAGCTATCCGTTTGAGATTGAGTTCGTCCTTGATGATTCGGGAGCAACATTCAACATCAAATCATTGCCTTGAACCCGAAGACGTTGAAGAACATCTCAGGGTCTTCCTTACTCGCATGATTTAACTCCTCTGCTCGCTGCAAGCGATGTCATGTACAATAAGAATACACCATTGAATCAAAGGAAGATTGACATGCGTAAACCACTCGTTGCTGGAAACTGGAAAATGAACAAGACCGTCGCCGAAGCACGCGACCTGGTCGCTACGATGAGCGCGCCGTTGGGCGCTGTCGCCGGCGTTGAAAAAGTGTTGTGCCCACCCTATACCTCGTTGATGGCGATTGCAGCCATGCTCGACGGCAGCGACATCGGTCTCGGCGCGCAGGATATGCACTGGGAGGAGAAGGGCGCGTTCACCGGCGAAGTTGCGCCAAACATGGTAAAGGAGTTTTGCAGATACATCATCATTGGTCATTCGGAGCGCCGCATGTATTTTGGCGAAACGGATGAGACAGTGAATCGAAAACTTTCCGCGGCGCTCAAGTTCGGATTGACGCCGATCGTTTGCGTGGGGGAGACGCTAGACCAATACGAATCTGGGCTGACAGCGGAAGTCGTCCGCCGTCAAATCAAGGCTGGCCTGGCTGGCATTGACTCTGCGGACGCGCCGAAGATTGTCATTGCGTACGAACCCGTCTGGGCAATTGGGACAGGAAAAGCCTCCAGTGGAGACAACGCCAATTACGTGCACCAGAAGGTCATTCGTCCCGCTTTGAGCGAGTTATTCGGATCTGATGGAGCCGAGGCAATCCGCATCCTATACGGTGGATCCGTGACTGCGTCCAACGCGGCTGAATTCTTTGCGTATCCAGATATTGACGGCGCGCTCGTTGGAGGTGCAAGTCTCAAGCCTGATGAATTTGTGGCGATCACAAAAGCAATTTCTGGACGATAGAAAACAGGCAATAGACGATGGACCAAGGTCAATGGTCGATTGTCCATCGTCCAAATCATGAATCAACTCTCAGGTCTGTTCTGGTTCATTTTGATGCTCGTGCCGCTGATATTGCTTCAGCGGCTTTTGCATCGTGAGATCCAGTCAGTCTTCCTGATCCTGACGCGGGACCCCCGAATTACGATGGGGATTTTTTCGATCACTTTTTTGCCTGGAGTGTTCCTCCATGAGTTGAGTCATTTCCTGATGGCGAAAATTTTACGCGTGCAGACGGGGCGCTTTTCCATCATTCCGCAATCACTGCCCGATGGGCGGCTTCAACTCGGCTATGTGGAAACAGGAAGGGCGGACATCGTCCGCGATTCGTTGATCGGTGCCGCGCCGTTGATCATAGGGACACTGTTCGTCGCGTATGTTGCGATTTATCGTCTCGAGATGCGCGTGTTATGGGACGTATTGCGCAACGGACAGTTCAGCTTATTCTGGATCGGCGTGCGCGCCCTGCCGAACGTCCACGATTTCTATTTGTGGTTCTATCTCACATTCGTGGTCAGCAGCACGATGATGCCCTCCGAATCGGATCGTCACGCCTGGCTGGAACTCGTCATTTCTGTGGGGGTATTGTTTGCCATTACGTTATTGCTCGGTGCAGGTCCATGGATGTTGAGCACTCTAGCGCCTCTGATCAGCAACTTCCTTGGATTCGTAGCCGTGATCTTTGGACTCAGCAATTTCGTGCATGTGCTGTTGACCCTGCCCATCGCGTTGATCCATAAACTGCTGGCACGTGCTACCGGCCTGGATGTGGAATAGTGACAGTCAATTCCCAAAACTTTACAAATAAACGGTTTGCCTGCGCCTGGAATTATAGATGGCAACGACCTTACGTCCCTCATGCCGACTCACTTCGAGCGCCATTTTCCTTGCTTCATCCAGGTCCTCGCAACCGGTGGTGATGTCCAAATAGAACTCGTGTGTGTTTGGATGGATCCACGTACCCAGCCAGCAATCAGGCTCTCGCAAGTACTGTTCATTAGTTAAGATGAAGTCTTTGAGTGCATCCTCCAAATCTGTATTTGACGGCAGAATAGCAGTCCTGCTCGGATATTTCGGGAATGCCCAAACATCGAGGGGTGGCAGGAATAGATATGTATCCAGCTTGAATGCAGCGCCATCATTCTCCAGGGTGGCCACTGCAATATCCCGGATGTGTTTTTCAATGAGTCTTTGATCCTGTTGAGAGTACTCGCGTTTTAAGTTTCGAATCCGATTTTTTGCCAGGAATTTATGCAAGATGTTCTCCATTGAATGTTGCTTGGATGCAGGATGACGTGCGCCGAGAGGAGTGACCGTGTTTGGGTCAAAGGCTATTCTTTTTTCATGTTGATCTTATCCACGATGATCGTTTTTATGAAGTCGTCCAATGCGGCATTTGAAAAATGTGGCCCCGTCTCCATTAGCTCGAACACGCAGTTGGGCAATAACTCTGATGTCCGCAGCGCAGTACGGAACGGGACTGCATCATCCTGCTTGCTGTGACGCATGAAAACTTTTTCTCTCACATCCGACAGCCGAAATCCCCAATCCATAAATCTCAACCGCAAGTCCTGTGCGACACCAAAACCGTTATACATCATCGAATCCCGGATGTCCATCCTTTTTCGATCATCCCTGGTCAAATTGGAGAAAAATAGTTCATGAGCCAGCTTTTCGCAATAGGCAATTTCTCGATGTTCCATCACTGGATAGGGCCATTGCGATCGGACAATTTCGTCATATAAGGCAGGTATACCGCTAAAGATATATATGTTACGAACTCTTTCAAGAAACCTGTATCCGATGGCATAGCTAAAGGGCGCGCCCGATGACATGCCCAGGATGTCGAATTGAGTAAGCTGTAATTCATCGATCAGGGGTGATACGATATCTGCCCACTCTGCGAAGCTCTCCATCAGATACGGTGATGATTCACCATATCCCGGCCTGGCAACACAGATGAGTCGCAATCTCGACTGGATAAGTCGAGCAAACAAATCATGATCATCGATGCTCGCGATCAATCCATGCTGTATCAGAATTGGATAACCGCCTCGATCGCCATATTCAATATAGGCGAGATAATTTTCGCCTTTATATTCCATTTTCTTTTTCACGTTCGCTCTCTTCGCTTCGTACAGGAATTCATCAACATCCTCTTATAACATCAAAACCGCCCAACATCCTGAAATGCTCGGACGTTAGGCGGCTCGACATTTGAACGAAAATATCCGATCAGGGAAGATGGACACTCAACCCTGAATTTGGTCCGGCTGGAACGCCGAGCGTTGGCGGCTCGTCACCGGGATGTGCTCGCAGGTCCTCAAGTAACTCCTGCGGTGAAAGAGAAGTCTCTGTCCGAGCCTCGGACTCTGGTCGGGGATTTTGAGCCGGCTTCGCGCGGTAGATGATCAGTTGGGAAATATTATCTTCCATCGCGCGACGTGCCAGCCCACGGATGTAGTAACGATTGAACTCGCTTTCAGCCAAAATGTCCGCGGCATTTTGGGGTGTAGCTATCATGGAATAGCCTCCCTTTGCCTGGCGCCGGGGCAGCGTTCGGAGGATGCGGCGGTGCAATCTCAGGCTTTCGGCAAGCGACTCATCGTTCCCGCTTTGGATCGCCTGCTGCAAAAGCCTGGGGTAATCGTGCTGACCTTGTCCGCTCAAAAAGGGACTGATATGCAACTGGTTGTGGGCAATGTCATATTCCATTTCTTCCAGCATTAGCTTACGGGTGCGGTCATCTAAATTCTCTAAATACAGAGCCATGGTTCACTTCCTTATATGATTAAGTTTACTTTTAGACGGTCATTACATATCCGAACGAATTCGGCTGGTTTAAACAATTTGCAACTTTGGATGGGTTTGGTGCCGGAGAAAAAATATAGAACAATTGTACTATAAATGGCTCCGGGGGACAAGAGCGTTTTAAATCCCACTCCTCAAGCAGCTCTCCATGATACAATGCCGTTACCCGTCGTCAGGGCGACCCTCACTCTGAAAGCGGGTGTTTTTATTCGATGAGAGGCAACCCTATGGCGAAACTTATTCCTGCTGCAGAACGAATCGTCCGCGCTCGCAATTTGATCCAGGAGGCGCGCGAACTGCCGGTCCCCCCGAGTGGACTGGGAAAAAGCGACTTTTCCTATATCGCACAGGTCAAGGATCTATTCCGACAGGCGCGCGATATGGTTAAATTTATCCCTCAAACCGCCGGCGTCTCGGCTGAGATGAAAGAGGAGGTTAAGAGGATTTACGAGGAAATCGAACAGGCAAATCGCGATATCCTGTATTCATGAACTTGATACATCTTCTCACCCAAAAGTAATCTGTATAGCCAAGCGGTTGCAAGTAAAATATCCGGAATCTTATTACTACATCGAAAGGGATATATCCTATGGATTGGATTTCGACAATTCTTGCAGGTTCGGGCTTGATCACGATACTTTCGATCGCATGCACGTGTCTGATTTCAGCAGTAGTATTGGGGGTAACAGGTTTTTTTCTCTATCGGTTATTCAAAGGGATGTCACAAAATAGTGGATTGGTCAAATCAGGTGTTCCGGCCCCGGCTGTGATTCTGGAGGTGCAGGATACCGGTGTAACGATGAATAATAGCATGCAGGCCCGGCTCACGTTGCAGGTAACTCCGGTCGATCGTCCACCATTTCAGGCGGTCGCGACAACGTTTGTGAATCGTTTCCAAGTTGGACTGCTTGTGCCTGGCGCTTCTGTTCAGGTGAAATATGATCCCAACGACATTTCCAAGGTTGCGGTTCAATCCCTGAGCGCGGGTGGAATGAGTGGAGCAAATATACAAAGTGTCCAGGCGGCTGTGCTCGCTCAGGATCAATATTACGAGCAACTCCGCAAGACCGGCGAAGAAGCGCTTGCGACAATTCTCACGGCCGATGAGACAAACATCCGCGCGGCTGAAGGCGGATCCATATTCCGTTTCACATTTGAGGTAAAGCCGCGTACCGGTGAAACCTTCAGGGCGGAAACACAGGCTGCAATCGCAGATGGATCGCGTTCCAAATACGCGGTCGGAAAGCAGGTTTATGTGCGCTATGATCCCTCCGGAGATAAGAAACAGGTCGCGTTGGATCACGCTGCATAATCTGTTGAATGATGTCAAATGGTTTATTGAATGAGAACGTTGAGTCCGTAAAGCTTTCGATACGATTCCTGTAATAAAGGGAGAGTGGACGAATCAACTCGTCCGCTTTTTTGATTTTGCCATGAAGTAGAAAATTCATCTCAATTCGTGTACAATCTTTTCATCGTATTTTCAAGGAGTCGAATGCATAGCACCATAGTGAACGCAACCGAAGCCTCATATCTTCGCCGTCATTAAGCGAACGACAAGAGTGATCATTGCTGTGGATGATGTCTCATATACCGCTTGTCTCACGCATGTGGAACATGCGTAAGTAAACTTTTTAGATGGTTTTGCAGGCTGAAACTCAAAACGCAAGTTTACCTAAATGTGCGGCACTCTGTAATATTGAGGAGGGGGAGTTGTTCGGACTCCTTGGACCGAATCGGGCGGGCAAAACAACCACCACCAGGATGCTGACCACGCTGCTCATTCCAACGTCCGGGTCAGCTTCCGTTAAAGGATTTGATGTTGTTGCCCACGCGGACCCGGTCCGCAGGTGCATCGATTTCATCTTCGGCGGCGAGCGTGGTCTGTATTGGCGTCTCTCAGGGATCGATAATCTGCGTTATTTCGCGAGTCTTTATAGTCTGGATCCTGATGTCACGAAAAAGCGGATCGATTTTCTACTCGATATGGTCGGCCTGAACGGGCGGGCGCGGCAACAAGAAGGTGCAGGGTTATTCACGTGGCATGAAGCAACGCCTGCATTTCGCGCGCACGCTGCTCCACAACCTCGATGTTCTCTTCCTTGACGAGCCCACACTTGGACTCGATCCTGTCGGGGTGGATGCACTCTGCGACCGCATTGCCGTCCGGCTGGTCGGAGGCGGCGCATAAACGTGAAGCTACAAACTACTGTTTGTTCTCTTAATTTTGGGCGATGATCACGGTGACCAATCCACGTGATTGTAAGGACCGTTACTCGCGATGGTCTTGAAACTGGCATCGTCCAGTGAGTAGACGATGATCTGTTGATTTTGCTGGCTGCCTGTGAAAGCTACAAAAACAATTTGTTTTCCATCCGGCGAAAACGAGGGGGAGAAGACACCATATTGACTATTCGTCAGGGCGGTTATGTCACTGCCGTCGGCATTCATCATGAAGAGGTCCGAATAATCATCCAGGGTCTGGAAACCATCTCCATTGGTGTCCTGTGTGACCCGCGTGAAAATGATGTGCTTCCCATCGGGAGACCAGGATGCATTAAATTCGTCGTATGTAGATTCCAGGACTGCATAATCGCGATCTTCCTGCACATCATGAATGTAGATATCATCCTGTCCTTTGATATCCCGCAGGAACACAATCTTGGAACAATCCGGTGACCAGGATGGTCGAAGATCATAGGATCCTTTTGAGATCGGGCTGACCTTCTTTGTCGAGCCGTCATAGAGGTAGATTCTCCGGTTACTTGATGTAACTCTTCCTTCAAAGGCAATAAGATCCTTGTCGCCATCCGAACACCAGGAAGGCCACATTGCCTTCACAGTAATGCCGGGGAGTTTTTCGATATTTCCTGAACCAATATCCAGGATATACAGTTGACAGAAACCACTTTTGCAACCTGTGTAAACGATTTGATCGCCGGTCGATGAGAATGACGGGAAGTTGATCCCACCGTTATCGAACGTCAGGCGTTGTTTTTCACCAGTTTGTATGTTTATCCTTTCCAGGTAGCGCGGGTCGGTGCCCGTACTGTCCTGGTCCACGCCGTAGGTGTATGCGATCCAGTTGCTGCTGGCGTCTGGAGGCGCCTGAGGTACGGACGTCTCCGTGGGTAAGGATGGCCTCTTCGTCGGCGGTACGCCTGTGGCAACCTGAACAGCAATATCTGCAGCAGCTTGCTCCGTTTGTGCGGCTGCATCTGATTGAGACGATGCGTTTCCGATTCGACTGATGGCAAAAGCACCAAAAATTACCAGCAGGATCGCCAACCCGGCAATGATTACTGTCTTGTTGTTGGTTGCACCGGACAGCCCTGGCCCTGGTATCCTGATTGATTTGTCCGGTACGCCTTGTGTAATCGTTGAAGATGTAGGTTGGGCATAATCGCTTGCTTCTGTCTGAGGAGCCAAATTCCCATTTTTGGCCTGGAATGCTCCCTGAACGGCATTGAGCATTTCTGTTGCATTCTGGTAGCGTTCAACATGCGATTTTGCCATGGCTTTCGTAATAATGTCCGCCAGCTCCACCGGAATGGATGAATTGATCTGGCGCGGGTCGGGCGCGCTCAAATTCAGTTGGGCGTATCGAATTCGTTCGCCTGAAGTTCCACCCTTGTTTGTTAATCCGGGTTCATCGCCGCGAAACGGACGCACTCCCGTGAGCATCTCGTACAAAATGATTCCAAGTGCATACACGTCCGTTGCAGGCGAGACGGCCTTATCCAGGATTTGTTCGGGAGCCATGTACGCGGGTGTTCCAGCTCCGCCAAAAGTGGTCACGGTGCTTTCAGCATGCCGCGCGATGCCAAAGTCCGTGAGATAGATGTTGCCGCCGCGGTCCATCATTATGTTGCCAGGTTTAATATCACAATGGACAACACCGTTATGATGTGCAAAGCCAAGGGCTGAGCAAAGCGCAGTGAAGTAGGTAAGCGCCTCCTCAAGCGGAAGTGGACCGCGTTTATTCTTGAAAATATCCTTCAGAGTCGGTCCGTCAATATATTTCTCCAGAAGGAAGAAAAAATCCGAGGTCTGATTCAACCCATAGAACGGTACGATGTTGGGGTGAGTCAATTTCTGAAGTGCACGAGCCTCGCGCTGAAATCGCTTGAGAACCGACGGGTCCTCGGCAAGGTCACTGTGCAGGACCTTCATTGCAAGTGGGACGTTTCTCTTTAGGTCCCAGACTCGATAGACCGCTCCCATGCCGCCGGAAGCGATAAAGGCATCCACGCGAAATTGTTTCAACAGGGTTTGACCAATAATAGTTTCGCTCACCGGATACTCCTTAAATTCACGAAATATATCGGCAGCCTTTTACTACGTTTGAGATGACTTTGTTTCCCTGCTTGTTGTCGCAAAACATCCTTGAGGGAGGGCCCGTCCACATGTCGTTCCAGGAGGAAAGTTAGGTCAGGCGTCTGGAAGATGCCATAGAACTGGACGATGTTCGGGTGCGTAAGTTTTTTGAGAGCATTGGCTTCGCGTTTGAACTGTTTTAAGATGTGGGGATCGTCGGCCAATTCACCCTGCAGGACCTTCATCGCCAGCGGGACATTTCGCTTCAAGTCCCAAACGCGATAGACGTCTTCCATCCCGCCAGAAGCGATAAAGGCATCCACACGGAATTGATTGAGAAGCGTTTGGCCGATGATGTTTACAGGCATCTATGATTCCAGAAATGTTAAGAGAGTGTTTCTTAAGTACTTTGAACCTTTAGTAAGATGCCTTTCACGCCACTTTTAGCCACGAATTTCACGAATTTACACGAATATTGCCTATCAAGTGTCAAACCTTTGTGCTCTTTGTGTCACCTGCCCCGCCTCCTT
>JBGPNQ010000204.1:0-9279 GCA_041487615.1 Anaerolineae bacterium | reverse complement strand
GGTGTAAAACTTTTCTTGTCTTATCTTGCCATTATTGTAGTGGGTGTGGTGGTATTGATCCTTGCCAGTCAATTCATTTTGCCCGCATCCTTCAATCGTCACATGGCTGGGATGGGAAACGGAAATATGATGGGGATGAATGGCAACGGTGCGATGTCACAACTCTATATTGATTTCCGTGCCAGTTTCAATGAAGCGCTAATGTATGCCGCGCTCGCAGCAATGTTTGTGGCTGTAATCCTTAGTCTGTTTTTCAGCCGGGGTGTAATTGCACCGGTGCAAGCCATGTCTCTCGCTGCACAACGGATTGCAAATGGGCATTACGACGAACGTGTGCAGGTAAACGGTGAAGATGAACTCGCGCAGCTTGCCCTGCATTTCAATCAAATGGCTGAGAAGCTCAACGAGGTTGAGTCGGTGAGACGTCGTTTGATCGGCGATGTCAGTCATGAACTTCGCACGCCTTTGACTGCCATCAAGGGTTCGATGGAAGGTTTGATGGATGGTGTTCTGCCTGCGACAGCCGAGACCTATGCACAGATCCATGCTGAGGCAGATCGACTCAATCGGCTCGTGGATGACCTACAGGAACTCAGTCGTGTCGAAGCGCGTGCCTATGAGTTGGATATTCGACCTGTGGATATTTCATCGCTCGTGTATACCGTGACGAAACGACTCGCCTCCCAAGCCGAATCCAAACGGATCTCCCTGGATATTGAACCGGCTCCCGACCTTCCGCGCGCTCTCGCCGACGAAGATCGTGTCGTCCAGGTATTGACCAATCTCGCGGGTAATGCCCTTCAATACACGCCTGAAGATGGCCAAGTCACCATTACTGCAAAACGAATTGATGATAAAGTTCAAATCTCCGTTCGCGACACCGGCATTGGCATTCCGCCCGAACATTTGCCTCACATCTTCGATCGCTTCTATCGGGTTGATAAATCGCGTTCACGACGGGCCGGAGGTGGAAGCGGAATTGGCTTGACAATTGCGCGTGCGCTTGTGGAAGCACAGGCAGGACGTATTTGGGTTGAGTCGGCAGGCGAGGGACGCGGAAGCACATTCCTATTTACATTGCCCATTGCGAAATAAGAACAACGGCGCTACTTATTCGCCGTTGTTCTTATTTTCCAGCGCTTTTATGGCCCCCAATCCGACAGTATATGGACTATGAGATCAGGGCTCTGCGGATCATTCGTTTTGATGTTTACTGCGTAATCATGCTTTCCATCCATGCCGGGATGCATCATGAAGACACCGGATTCAATTGTGGTGCTTTCACCGGGCTTGAGTACCATCGAACCGACGGTTAGGTCGGGAGGTCAGCACCCCTCCAGTACTTCAATGTAGGGCTTTTCTTTGAAACTCAGATTTCCATCACCTGTGTTGGTTACCTTGAGGGTGAACTGACGGTTCTCACCGAATTTTACATATCCGTAGTCGATTTGATTTTGATCCACCGACAGGGAAGGTGTCCCACCGCCATCTCCGCCAATTCGTGCAAATAGAATGGCAGCAAGCAGTAGTAATCCGCCGCCCAGGACTACGAACGGCCAGGGAAAGTTCTTTCTTTGTTTTTGCTTTCGATACTTTTGGTTTTTCTTTGTCATCCAGCCTCCTTACTTTTCATATTCAAACTGGAACGAATACAAGTACGCGGCCAAGTCCCAGATTTGTTGCTCTGTAAATATCGAACCCCACATCGGCATGCCCGTACCCATGCCGCCTCGCAGGATCTTGCCCTGCAAGAGTGCAGGGCTGGCACCCAACATACGACTGGGATCCGTAAAATCCGCGGGCGTTTGCCGACTCATTTCCCCGGATCTGCTCATCGTTTGCGTGGATGATTCACTCGCCTCGGCAAGATCCTCCGCAAAGACACCATTACCAGCGCCCTTCTCGCCGTGACAGGCGGCGCAGTTTTGCGCATATAGTTTCTTCCCAGAAGCAAGCGCTGCGGGTGTGGTGTTGGATTGCCAAATGTAGCTAACCATATCCCATTTTTCCGAGTCACTTAAGCCGGTGGGGTTCATGGATTCAAACGCTTGATAGGGTGAATTGGCACGATAAAAATCAGGATTGCTGAACCTGGAAATTTCGAAATCCCCTGCCAACTGCTGACCGCTGCCTGCTGATGGCTTTGTGCCTGGAACAAGAGGCGCTTCGTGGGGCGCGTCGATGTTGATGCCCAGCTTTACATATAAAGGAATAGCAACAAGTTCGGGATTAGGATTTAACCCGCTGACTTCAATCGTGCCGCGCATGCGCCAGTGATTAACTCCACACCAGCGCGTGCAGAAGAATGTGTAAGTGCCGGGCTTCTCGAACGTCAGTGTGATGTCTGTGACTTTTCCTGGCAAAACATCCACGCCTTCCATCTCCATCTGACCCACAGCAAATCCATGAACTACGTCATCCGAGGTGAGACGTAGTTCAAGCGGCTCGCCGGCTTTTGCTTTGAAAGTACTTGGACTCCAGCCGCCAGCCTCTGCCATACTGACATGAATCAAGGGGGTCCGTGACCAAAAGAGGATAGGTACTCCGATCGCAAGAGCGATTCCGACAAGGATCAAAAAGCGTGAAACGAATTCAGCGCGTCTCATACCAGCAACCAAAGCATGAATAACGTGACTACAAAAGAATAAACGATCACTGGGATGGGTGAAACCTTCACTTCCTGGGCTGCTTTCTGTGTCGTGCACGCAGACCAGATCATGCCACCCACAAGGGCAAGCGTTTGTGCTGGCGCGAGAAACGTTGTTGGCATTGGCTGCCAGGTGGCAGTGGCGGTTCCCAACAGATTCCATCCCAAACCAAGCGGATCGGAGAGAGCAGCCATGATGTAGGAAGCGTTGGTGAGGACAAAAGATAAACTAAATGCAACCCAGAACATTAATCCCAATGGGATCAGGGCCGTAGAAAGAGAGGTGAACCGTTGTTTTAGCGGCTTGTTGCTTTTTGTCTGCAAAATCCCAAGAGTAAAAAGGCCTGGGAGGACAATGAAGATCATCGATACGAACGCGACCGCGTAGATGAACCATGCATCTGTTCCCACGTTGTATGCCGCGTCCTTGAGCGCGCCCCATGGGCCCAACAATACACCCGCATAGATCATCGCCGAACCAAGCATGATGAAGGCTTTGAATGCCTCATCCATGCGTGTGGATGGCTTGGCAAGATCTGTGGAAAATGGTCGAATGTTGACCGCGATGTTGTCGTGCGGACAGGTGCGGATACATTCCATGCATAAGCCGCAATAGGTATTCTTTGTAAGCCCGCCTGGGAAGACGTCCCATGGACAACCATAACCTGCGGATGAACCGTTGTAACAAGGCTTGCCTTTGCAGGTGGCACAAACTTGCTTTTCTTTAATTCTCAATTCAATTGGCGCAGTCTGAGAATAGATGCCAATAAATCCACCGACAGGACAAAGATAGCGACAAAACGTGCGTCGTTTAAAGATCGTGCTTAAGCCAATGGCCGCGAATAACATGACTGCAAGCACAATACCTGTAATGTTTGGTGTAGTGAGGAGAACACTACTAAAGAGCGCGAGTAAAAGGAAGGAAATATTTTGGAGCCAGATGTTGCGGAACATCTTTGGCACACGCAGGTTGAGCCATTTTGGTTTTTTGTAGGGTGGAGCAAGTATTGCACCACGCTGCAACCATTCGCCTGGCAATGGAATGGGACACACCGCGCACCATCCACGTCCAAAAAACGGAACAGCAACAAGGATCAGAATTGCCCACCAGGCGATCCACACAAACACAATGCTGAAGTTGTGACTTCCAACCGGTGTGCCAATGAGTCCGGCGAGAATGGCAAAGATGTAGCCGATTAACATCACAAAGAAGACCACCAATTGTGGATAGCGACTCTTGACTGCGTTTTTTAGGAAGACACTACGGGTAAGTTCAATCTTTGCCATGCTGAAACTATGCTTTCTGTTTTTTGGACACGATTACAGCCATGATTGCCAATCCTGCCAGGCCAACGGAGCGATACAGCCATTGATCAATACCAACAGTTAATTTACCGATCATGAAAGGATGAGTGGCTCCGCAGGTAACATTGCAACGAAAACGGAAGGAGCCTGATTTGTTGGCCACAAACGTCAACGTGGTCGTTTGACCAGGGTCCGCTTCAATGGAAAGATCGTAACCGTCCACATATAAGCCATGCACCACATCATTGCTCATGAGTTGAAGGATGACTGTGTCGCCTACATTCACTTGAAGTTCAGAGGGAGAATAGGCAAATTGCCGCGCATCGATCCGAAAGGTCCGCTCTTGATGAGTAACGGGTGGGGTTGGTAGCGGCGCGAATGCAACTACCAGTCCAGCAATTGCAAAGAGGAGAAGAGAAAAATGAGAGCGCATTACCAGGGGATATTGGATGGACCATATTTGGAATAGGTCCCATCTATATAAGCTCGAGCTTCCTGCGGACTTTTCCCATCCTTCAACATGCGCATTACATCCTGTGTGATGTCCACGCAAATGGAACAACCTAGCGCGTGGCTGTCCCATCTTATGTTTCCCTTGTCATCCACATTGGATATATAGCAGTTGTAGTTAGACGTATGCCCAACATTGCCACAGCCACAATAGCAGGGAATGTTTTTCATAATGTCAGGATTTGCGGCGGCAAACTGGTAGGCAGTTTGGACGGTTACTGGTGCCGCCTGCACTTCGGCAGGCATCTGATCCATGGACATCATATGCAAATCACTATCATTGGATTGACTTTGTGTGGAACAGGCGGAAATCGTCGTGGATAAAAGAACCACGATGATGGAAAGGAAGAGGAGTTTGCGAGTCGCAGAAAACATATTGAGCCTCCAAACATGGATGGCTCAATAGTAGTCTTGTCAATACGTTATCTACAGCGCAGTATGGCGGAAAAAAATATACGCCAAATGGCTTATGATGAATGTCCTTACAGACCTGGGGAGATACAAAGTATCAGTGAAAGGAACACAGTCTCATGATAAAAATCAGACTCCAGGATTGCTGGAGTCTGATGGAAAGAAAATATAAACTATTCTTCGCTCATCTCGATGAAAGTCCCATGCCAGGTGTGCAGGAAAACCTGTTTGGTATATCCATTGACGCTCAACATACCAACGATCTTGCCGTCACGTTCCACATCAATGGTGTAATATCCATAAAATGGAGAGACTTCGTCACTCACCTTGACACCAGGCAGGTACGTATCCAGGTATTTCTGGGCAGTCTGAGCGGCCTCTTGTGCGCTGACCGGCATATCCGCAGAGACATCAGGAACCTCAACGTTGTTACCGTACCAACCGCGCATCATTCCTGATCCCATCATACCGTTATTACCTGAACCGTTCACACCAGCACCTACGCCAGTTCCGCTCATCATCCCATATTTCAGATTCCACATCATATTGGGACCATATTCGGGGAAGACAGAGAGTCCCACCGGGTCAACCAGCAACTCGAATGCACCTACACCCGTGCTTTTTTCCTGGACGATGGCATACCCGCCATTATCGAAGATCATGATTTCTTTGATAGCCAGATCATCATTTCCCAAGGTACCAAGGTAGGACTCAACAGCTGTCCGGGCGTCTTCCACCGATATTGGTTTGACATTGCTCAATCCGCCATATCCAGGGCCACCCATCATGCCACCATAGCCATTCATCATACCGGGACCATAACCGTAAGAGCCATTGTTAGGACTGTTATAACCATAGCCTCCCCTCATGTTGCCAGGGCCATAACCACCCATCATTCCATACGGGGCATATCCATAGCGGGCGCTGGCAAAATACATACCGCCATAGAATATTCCTGCGCCAAGCACGAGAACCAATAAAACGATCAAAATCGTGCGAAATGTATTGTTCATTTTTTCTCCTGAATACCTTTATTGATATAGGCATCATAGTTTATAGTCTCAGGGATAGTCAGCGTCATACAGCGCAGTTGACATAGGCAATTTTGCCTACTTGTTACTGGCTTTGTTGAGCAGGGTCACCACCAGCGCAATTGGCAAAGCGATCAGCGCGAGCATGAAGAGAAATCCAAAGATCATCATAGTTGCGTTTCTCCTTTCGTTTCATTTGAACTCAGTATACTGGTCAAATGTAAAGGAACGATGAAGGTGGAATAAAGATAAGTTGAAACTTTCAGTGCTTATTCATCCTTTAAAGGGTGCTCCGCTTCGTCAGCCATGAACGCATCCGGTGCCTGCTCGAAAACTCGCAGACAAGCATGAGTGCAGAAGTAGACTTACTCCCCATGATAGTCCGCGCTGGGATAATTCGTTGGGTCTTTCAGTTTGCCTCCGCAGGCAGTTTTGTATTGGGGTAATTGGGCGGGGGTGGGTTCGGTCAAATTTCAGTTTTCCTTGTAATGTGAATTGTAATAAGTCTTCCATGCGGCAAACGCAAGCACTGCCACCGCGACGCCGATCAGCCCTGCGAGAAAGACCAACGCCGATTCGAGATCGAGCCAATCCTTTCCAACCGACCACAACAGGATAACTCCAATCAGAAATGCGGAGACATACGGAAGTGTATGCCAACTGGTTTTGTTGTTCATGATATTTCCTTTCGAGTATGCCGTTCCCAATCCGCAAACTTTATGTGGATAAAATCGTTCTTCGCAACAATTGGGCGTTGAGGGCAACAATGATCGTGCTTAGTGACATCAACAATGCGCCAACAGCGGGGGAAAGCAGAATATTCCACGGCGCCAAAACACCCGCCGCCAATGGAAGAGCAACAATGTTATAACCTGCTGCCCACCACAGATTTTGGATCATCTTGCGGTAGCTGGCTCGGCTCAATTCAATGATCTTGACCACATCCAGCGGGTTGCTTCTCACTAATATTAAGCCTGCAGACTCAATTGCCACATCCGTGCCGCCACCAATGGCAACGCCTACATCGGCGCGCGTGAGGGCAGGCGCGTCATTGACGCCGTCGCCGACCATCGCCACACGTTTTCCCTGCGACTGCAACTCTGCCACTTTCTGATCTTTGTGTTCAGGCAGGACTTCCGCAAAGACATGATCAATGCCCAGCTCTTTCGCGACCGCTTCAGCAACGGGACGGCTGTCGCCTGTTAGCATGGCAACTTCCACACCCATCTCATGCAGCCGCCGCACGGCGTGTTTACTCTCGGGACGGATCACATCTGCCACAGCAAAAGCGGCAATGACTTGTTTATCAACAACCAGAAATACTACCGATTGAGCTTTTCGTCCCGCGCCATCTGCAAAACTAGCAAGCGCCTGGGATGGAGAAACCTTGAGCATCTCGAGGAGCCGTGGTCCACCCACATAAACGGATTTTCCATCCAAGATAGCTTGGACGCCGCGTCCTTTTATTGCTGAAAAATTGCTTGTTGTTGGCAATTCAATCTTTCGGTCGTCTGATGCGTTACGAACGGCGCGCGCAATCAAATGTTCAGAGTCACCCTCAACCGCTGCGGCCAATCCTAAGGCGCGGTTCTCATCCCAACCTTCTGTGGAAATTCCAACCACGCCAAACTTCCCTTCGGTCAGCGTGCCTGTTTTATCGAACACGACGACATCGATGTTACGCGCGGCTTCCAAGGCTAATCGGTTGCGGACGAGAATTCCGTTGCGCGCGCCCATGGATGTCGTGATCGCAACCACCAGGGGAACAGCCAACCCGAGCGCATGCGGACAGGCAATCACCAGAACAGTTACGACGCGTTCCAGGACAGCAAGGTTAAAGCCGATTGCGATGATCCATGCAATTGCTGTTACTGCCGCAACAGCCAGAGCGATATAGAACAGCCAGCCCGCAGCCTGATCGGCGAGTAATTGTGTTTTGGATTTCGATCTCTGTGCTTGTTCGACTAAGCGCATAATGCCTGCTAAGGCGGTTTGGTCACCCGTCGCAGTGACGCGCACCCGTAGGCTTCCATCCCCATTAATCGTTCCGGCGATGACCTTCGAGTCGATAACCTTATCCACGGGTTTGGATTCGCCAGTCACCATGGATTCGTTGACGCTGGATTCACCCTCCACAATCTGACCATCCGCCGGAATGCTTGCACCAGGTCGGACAAGGACAACATCATTTGTTTTCAGCGTCCTAGCGGAAACATTTTTTGTACTGCCGTCTGTGGTGACTAATTCTGCGGTATCTGGCATGAGTTTGGCAAGTTCATTCAAAGCGCCCGACGCCTGACGAACACTACGCATTTCCAGCCAGTGACCCAGCAGCATAATGTCAATCAGTGTGACCAACTCCCAAAAGAATCCTTCGCCAAGACCGAAGAGTTGTGCCGCGACACTATAAACCAGTGCAACTGAAATCGCCAATGAGATGAGAGTCATCATGCCCGGTTCGCGATTCTGGATTTCAGGAACTGCCATTTGAATGAAGGGAATTCCACCGTAAGCAAAAATAACGAAGGCAAAGATAAATGCAATCCATTCACTACCGGCAAAAGAAGGGATTCTAAATCCGAGCCACTCTTGGATCATCGGACTGAATACGAGCACCGGAATGCTTAGCAATAAACTTCCCCAAAAACGACTTCGAAACATTTGCTCATGACCTGAATGATCCGCGTGATGGACATGTTCCGTGTGATCATTGGTGATATTCTGACTTGCTTCATGAGTTTGCATATTGTGCGCAGAATGGTCTAGAGTGGAATGACCAGCATGCTGTTCGTGCATGCTGTGATCCGTAGAATCCAATTGCTCACTGCCGCTTGGTTCATGCATATGATGTTGATTATGTTTGTGTTCAGCATCAGCCATAGAAAACTCCTTTTGGTCACTATGATTGTAATATAGTCAGGAGACTGGCAACAGTACAACATCGCCTATGCCACGATAAGCAAAATAGCCTATCTCTTAGATAGGCTATTTTGGACAGGCTTATGCTTTAGTGCTGGTGGTCGTGTGCTGCGCCGAGATACTTTTCGGGCTCTTTGTCGAAAGACTTCTTACATCCAAGCGAGCAGAAGTAATAGGTTTGCCCTTTGTATTCAGACGTGCCGGCCGCGGTCGCAGGGTCAATATCCATGTGGCAGACGGGATCATGTACTGTAGTTGCCATAAGTGGGTCTCCTTTTGTTGAATTCAATTGTTACATGAAACCGACGCCATTGACCAGCGTCATATTACACAAAATAATATAGGCAAATTTGCCTAAATCTGCAACGCGGGATATAGTGTTTTGGCGGGATTGGTTCTTTTGAATCCTTTATACATCTTTCCTGCGCCAAGCAAAATTGTATGTTCTTTAATGAT
>JBGPNQ010000203.1:0-9349 GCA_041487615.1 Anaerolineae bacterium | reverse complement strand
TTTACAAAATGTCCGGGGATGGAAAATTCAGCCATACGCCTGTCCTTTATTTTAGAACAAGTGTACGACATTTCAAAATGAAAAGCAAGTAGGGGCGAGACATGTCTCGCCCCTACTTATATTGTCAAAATAATTGGCTCGTTCCTGGTAACAATGATCGTATGTTCGAATTGTGCGGCGATGGCTTTGTCCATCGTGCGAAGTGCCCACCCATCTCTTTCCGTGACCACACGCCCAATTCCCGTTGTGAGAAATGGCTCGATAGCCAGCACCTGTCCTTCATTGAGAACGCGATGATCGTTTGGATTATGGAAATTTAGGATTTCCTGTGGACTCTCATGCAGCTTGCGCCCGATGCCATGTCCCGTTAAATCATAAATAACGTTGAAGCCGCGTCGCCTCGCTTCATTCTGGACCGTGCGTCCGATCCCGTCTAGTGGGCTCCCCGTCTTCGCAGCGTGGAGCGCTTTTGTCAACGTGGCTTTTGTTGCATCGAGTAATTTCTCCAAATTGCGTTCGTGCTTCGAAACAACCGTCGACGCGCCCGTATCGGCATAATACCCATCCAACTCTGCCGACACATCAATATGGATCAACTCGCCTTCGCGTAAAACATGTCCATCAGGAATCCCATGGGCGATGACGGGCGACACGCTGATACACGTTGCGCCAGGGAAGCCATACATCACCTGCGGCGCGGACCGCGCTCCCTCGGACTCGAGCAGCGCGCGACCAATCTCATCAAGCTCGCGCGTGGTCATCCCAACGCGCGCAGCACTCATCATCTTGCGCAGAATCTCCGCGCAAATTCGCCCGATGGCTTTGAGATTCTTGATATCAGTTGCGGATTCGGCAGTCATTATTAGGGCTTAACAGGTTCTTCCATCCAGGCAGGCTTCAAATCGTAATATAGAACATCAGGATCAACATCCGCACCGTTGTCCCAGCCAATTGTTCCGCCAATTACTCTAACCGAACGAAACATATTGGCATCCTTGCGAATAGGCTCGAACATCTCACCGCGCAAGAATTTTTCAAGATCAATCTCTTTTTGAACATCATTTTTGAAGACGATCCTAACGCGAAAATTTTCCAGGGGTTCTACTGATTTAACGCGAACAAGTGGACCTGGTATATTCATGTCATGTAGATAACACTACCGAAAAATTCACTGACGCGAGGCATAGATATATGCAAATATTATACAATTCTTTACGCCAAAATCAAATGTAAATCCCCAAATTCGTGCCAGAGATAGCCCTTACGCAATGCCTCTTCATAGGCAACTTTGATGTGCGATACGCCGGCTAACGCTTCCAGCATCGCGAGATGGGTTGCTTCAGGTTCATGCATCCCGGTCAATAACGCGTTGACGGCCCGAAGTTCGCGCTGAGGCGTGATCACGAGACAGGTCCAGCCTTCGCCGGCGTGGGTGACTCCATCACCATTTGTAACAGATTCCAGCGCGCGGATCGCAGTCGTCCCCACAGCAACGATTCGTTTTCCCGAGCTGCGGGCTTCGTTCACCATCCGCGCGGTTTCAGAGGTCACTCGGTAATATTCTTTATAAGGTGGTTCATGAGTCTCAAGATTGGAAACACCCGTATGTAGAATCAATGGAGCGATTTGTATCCCTTTTGATTTCAAACGCTTCAAGAGTCTCGAAGTGAACGGACGTCCCGCCGAAGGCATTTCTGCGCTGCCAGGTTCCGTGGCATAGACCGTCTGATAAAAGGAAAGCGGCCATCGCTCTTTGACATAGTTGTATCGAATCGGGAAACCATGGAGCGCCAGATACTCATCCACGTCTTGAGGAAATTCAATTTTCGCGAGCCACAATGTTTCGGATGGCTTCGAATTATCGTTGCAATCGCTGATATAAGGTTCCTGCATTGTGGCGATGGCGGAGCCTGGCAAGCTGAACGTCTCACCCTGATGTACATCTTCGAAATGTTTGGTCTTGCCCGCCTCATCCATGCTGCGCACCTCAACAGTCCAGAGATCATCATCAAAGTGGATGGATAGATGCAGCTCAAGAAGCGTTCCATCTGCTCTTGTTGCCAGCAAGGCGGAATTTCTGGTGCGGCTGGTATTGATAACGATGACGTCGCCTTCGTCCAGGAATTTGTGCAAGTTATAGAAGCGCGCGTGCTCAATATGATCCGTTGAATAATTGGAAACCATCAAGCGGACCTGGTCACGCCGCAGTCCGCGCGCCTCGGGAGGCGCACTCGCTTCCAGTTCAGGCGGCAAGGAGAATTCTATGGTTGATAAAGGATTGGTATTCATGGTTTATCCTGTCGATTCAACGATTTCGCGCGCACGATAACGTCCCGAAGGTAGATTGCCTTCGATCAATGCCATCAACCCCGGCACGGACTCTTCCGGCAGCGGTCGGTCACTGATATCTTCATCGGGAAAGGCCTCCTGCTGCATCTGCGTGCGCATGTCGCCCGGGTCCACCCAATAGATTCGCAGGGACGGATTCTCCTCTGCCAGAATATGACTGAGATGTTCCAGTGCCGCTTTGCTCGAGCCGTATCCGCCCCAGCCGCCGTATGCCTCCACCCCCGCGTCGCTGGTCACGTTGAGAATATAGGCATCCAGTTTCAGCACGGAATGAAGTGTCTGAATGATCGCCAGGGGCGCGATCACATTGGCACGATAAACGTGTTCCAACACGTCGAGGGGGTAATCCAACAATTGAGGCTGCGGACTGGGACCCAGAAGGCTGGCATTGTTCATGATAAGGTCAAGACCGCCAAGTTCCTGAGCCGCTTTCAATAACTTCTTGCGATGGGATTCCGCCGTGACATCCCCCGGGATGGCGATTACCTTTGTTTTTGCGGAGAGTTCCTCACGGACCCGCTCAAGAGCCTTTTTGCCGCGCGCGTCGATGATCAGTCCCCAACCTCCCTGGGCAAGCTGACGGGCGAGTGCCACGCCCAATCCTCGTGAAGCACCAGTAATAAGCGCATTCTTCATGTTCTACCTATAATTTGTCATTGCGAGGAGCGTCAGCGACGAAGCAATCTCTGTCTATATAATGTGAGATTGCTTCGCCCTATGGGCTCGCAATGACGAGAAAGTTTTGGATATTCTATTATTCTGACGCAGGATACAGCTTAAGGTTTACCCTCTGAAAGTAGTGATGTCAAGTCAAAAATGGATTGGGGGATATAGTCCTTTCGGCTAGGTGAGAAATTTCTATTTTGTTTTCAACCTTTCCAGGATCACTTTTCTCAACTCATCCTGCACGGACTCCCATTTTTTCCCCGCATCCACGACCACCCAGCGGTTCGGTTCAGCTTTGACCATCTCGTGATATCCCTTCCGCACGCGTTGGTGAAATTCAATGGTATACGCGTCGAGTCGATTCCACTCGTTATCTTTCTTCTTTCTTCTTAGTCCTTCTTCGATATCTACATCCAATAGGACTGTCAAATCCGGGACCAATCCCCCCGTAGCGTACTTCACCAGCGCGCGGACCTGTTTCAAATCCTGCTGGTGTCCGTAGCCTTGATAAGCGATGGTCGAGTCATAATAGCGGTCCGAGATAACGATTTCGCCATCATCCAGACGCGGCTTGATGACCTGTTCCACGACCTGGGCGCGCGCGGCCTGATAGAGCAGCGTCTCGGTGCGCGGGTGCATCTCCACGTTTTTCATGTCATGGATCACTTCGCGGATCTGCTCGCCAATGGATGTTCCGCCCGGTTCGCGCGTGGGGAATACAACGAAACCTCTTTCGCGCAGATACTCCACGAGATAAGGGATGTGAGACGTCTTGCCCGAGCCTTCGGGGCCTTCAAGTGTGATGAACAAGTGATTATTCCTTTTTAATCCATTATAAATTTATTCGCCACAATTTAAACACAACTTTTTAAGTATCTTGTAATTCGGCAGTACTAGAATAACGGCGAATAAGAAATCAAGGAGGCTTGAATGACTTTGAAGAGAGTTTTGTATGGTTTACTCATTTTTGTTGTCGCCGGTGTGGCATCACTGGCAGGAGCAGCCGCAGGTGGGGTGGCAGTGTATCAGGCGGTCCAGAATCGCAGTAATCTCCCCGCTCCACTTCAGCAGGTGATCCCGGCGAAGGACACGAATCCGAACCAGACTTTTACACTGAATACAACAAATATTGAAACGTCCATTACCCAATCCGTTCGAAAGGTGGGACCCGCGGTGGTAACCGTGGTGGGAAAAATCGCCGGTCAAATGACGATCTTCGGACAGACAGGCGATCAGACCGTGAGCGGTACCGGCTTCTTCATCAGCGACCAGGGATATATCGTGACGAATAATCATGTCGTCGAAGGGACGAAAGAAGTGAATATTGTTCTCTCCGATGGAACGCAGCAGACCGCCACCATCGTTGGAACCGATCCCTACTCCGACATCGCCGTTCTCAAAACGGATGGCAAGGTTCCGGCCGTGGCAACACTCGGAAACTCTGATAAATTGGACCCAGGTGAATCTGTGATCGCTATCGGCTCGCCGCTCGGAGACTTCAAAAATACCGTGACTGTGGGCGTAGTCAGTGCGACGGGTCGTTCCATCGACGCGGGTAATGGCTACACCATCGAAAACCTGATCCAAACCGACGCCGCGATCAATCACGGCAACTCCGGTGGACCGCTCGTCGACCTGGCCGGTGAAGTGATCGGTATCAACACTCTGATCGTCCGCGACACCGGCAGCGGAGACGTGGCCGAGGGGCTTGGCTTTGCCATTCCCGTGAATACCGCCCAGGCTGTGGCACAGCAGATCATCCAGCAGGGATACTTTTCCCGCCCCTACATGGGGATCAGTTTCCAGCCAATCAACCCTGACATCGCATCACGCTATAACCTGCCCACAAAATGGGGTGCCTACATCACGAAAGTGGAATCTGGCAGCCCAGCGGATAAAGCAGGCTTGAAGGAAAACGACATTATCACCAAAGTCGGCGATAACACCATCGATGAGACACATTCCTATGTCAACTCCTTATTCAAATACAAACCGGGCGATACGATATCACTGACCGTGATGCGCGACGGAAAGGAAACACAGTTGCAGATCACGTTAGGTGAGGCAAAGCATCAATAGAATTTGGGATGTGTCATTCTGAGCAAAGCGAAGAATCTCTACCAGATCCATAAGACTCTTCGCTAACGCTCAGAGTGACATGCTAACAAACAGGGACAGGTCTGAGACCTGTCCCTGGCGTTTTAATATGGGGAGAGCACAAGATATCATGTTCTTTATTCGCGGAAAATCCTCACATGCCTGCGCGGTTCCTTCCCATACGAATGACTGACCAACTCCGCGCTTCGCGCCATCTCATGTTGGAGTCGTCGCACAAGGGACGGACCTGGCGGCAAGTCCACCCAGCGTTCACCGTTCAACACGGCAGTAATCGCCTGTTGCGTTTGATCGCGCACCGCGTCCACCTCGGACGACATAAAGTGTTCGCCCTTTAAGTTGAAGAGGTCGCCCAGGAATTGTTCCATCTGCCCCACCGTGGTGGAACGAAGAACATAGATGGGCAAACCGCGGCTCTCCGCATCCACGATGATTTGCTGGCGGTCGCGATAATACGTGCGAAGAGTCACCAGCGCGTCGGCTTCGCCCGGTTCTTTGACCACAATCGCGGGCACACCGAGTCGCTTTGCAGCCTGCATGAGTCGATTGCGCGCGACGCCATACGGATAAATTTTCACTGTCTGCATCGCGCCGCGTACGGGTTCAAACGATGGAGGACTCGGAATCGCATCGTCGGAGGCAGGAGCAATTGTCCGTCCGCGACGTGGTGTTTTTGGCTCTTTTGAATCGAGACGTGATCCTTCACTGAAACGCTCAGGACGATGCTTTTCCAGCTGCATGCTCTTTTCGATCTGGATCGCGCCCTTTTCATCACGCGTCCGCACTTGCGGCGCGATCGGGAAGCCGCGCAGCAGCGCATCCACCGATGCCATGATATCGGTGTGGACCGCAAAGCGATCACGAGTCTGGATTTCGATCAGCACATCGAAGGTGGGTGGAGCGCGTCGTTCCAGGACCGTTTTCTGCGTGCCGCGTCGGCGAGCTTCCTCATCCGACAGAGTCACCGCTTCGATCCCGCCGACCAGGTCGCTCAGCGTTGGGTTGAGGAGCAGGTTATCCAGCGTTTGGCCGTGCGCCGTGCCGATCAGTTGCACACCGCGTTCGGCGATGGTGCGCGCCGCGAGCGCTTCCAACTCGCGCCCGATCTCGTCAATGACGATGACCTCGGGGTTATGATTTTCAACGGCTTCGATCATCACTTCGTGTTGCAGGGTTGGCACTTTGACCTGCATTCTGCGCGCCTTCCCCACGGCGGGATGCGGCACATCACCGTCACCGCCGATTTCGTTGGACGTATCCACGATCACCACGCGTTTCGACTCGGCAAGGATGCGCGCAGCTTCACGAAGGAGCGTTGTTTTGCCCACACCCGGGCGACCGAGTATCAGGGCGGATTTGCCAGATTCGATGATGTCCTGAATGATATCCACGGTGCCATAGACGGCGCGACCGACACGCAGCGTGAGTCCAACCACTGCGCCGCGCCGGTTGCGGATGGCAGAGATGCGATGCAATGTGCGCTCGATGCCGGCGCGGTTATCCGCGTCGAATTCACCCGTGCGCTCGTCCACGTAATCAATTTCGGCGCGTGTCACTTCCGTGTCACGGATATTGATCTCGTGATCCACAAAACGGGATGCAGGAATACGCCCCAAATCAAGGATGATCTCGAGCAGGTTGTCGCTGTCGTTCGCTTTTTCCACCGCGTGGCGGATGTCGAGCGGGAGGACATCCAGAAGCGCATCAAGATCGTCAGTTATTTTTAGTTGAGTCATAGGTCAAATAAGGTATGTGAAAATGTCACAGTCCATGTGTGTTTTTGTTCGATTCACCGGAGTGACATGGGAAAGGGAAATATCTACTTGCGCCGCGATATCCCTGATTGCGCGGCTTACAGACATTAAATGCGTATCACCATGGAAAAGTTCCTGCCTGTTCATCGGTCTATACACTATTATACGAGGAATAAGCAATCCTCGTATTGGAAATTGATGGTAGAAATCTACTCGAATAGGAATGGAAAACAGAGAGATGTTATTTCTTACTCAACGCCTTGCTCACCCTCGATGGCTGGATACTTACGCCCGACGGCACCGCAGGAACAGTCTGCACATCTTTCACCAAATGCGCAAGATGCTTCACCATTACCGCCTGACGGTCTGCACCTTGCGCGCCTAAATCCGCAAGCACAGGCTCCAGCCAGGCCTGATACGAACGTACACATACATAGACAGGACGATTGCGACGGTCAGGCAGATTGGCAATCAAGGATGCCAGTTTTGCGCTTACATCGGTCGCTTCTGGATGGATCAATGGGGCAAGCACAATCCCATATGCACCCTGACTCGCATTTACGTAACATTTGACGCCTTCATTGCACATCCAACCCGATGCATTTTTCGGTTGCGGCTCAACAGGTTGTAATAATGGTGGCACAATTTGATGATAGAGATTCTGCACCGAATGCAAATCCACAGACCGGACACGTTTCCATTCCACTTCTGAAGCTGATTCCGCTATTTGAGAAACATCCCACATCCTTTGCCAGGCGTAGACGGAGAATCCCGCTTTCCGCAACGGGACGAAGGCGTCACTGGTTTCATCCACTTCCGCAAGAACGTGGAACGCTCCCCACGCGCCCGCCTGTGCCGAAAGGTTTTCGATCAACGCAGGAAGATCAGGATGGTTCAATTGTGAAGCAGGAGCGAGATAAAGCAACTTCGCAAATGTCGCAGAGCGTGAATGGATGATTCCCCCAAGCACCGATTCGCTCTCCCCGTTTGCAATTGCAGAATAAATATGCCGTGCCGGGTTGACGTATGCGAACAATCCCACCGCGCCCAACGGATTTCCACGCGTCAATGTACGCGCGGTATCCAAACCGATGGCTTCCTCACGGAAGCTATAAACATACGGAAGATCGAAAATGGCGAGTGGACGAATGGACATCTAAACCTAATCAGCCAGCGAAAGGAAATATTCGTGGAAGCGCGTGTCACGCGTTAATTCGGGGTGAAACGATGTAGCCAGGAGATGTCCCTGTTGCGCGGCGACAATCCTGCCATCCGGGACAGATGCAAGAACTTTTGCATCTCCATGCACCTCTTGAATGATCGGCGCGCGGATGAATACCGCGTGATAATCATCCTTTGTGTTTGTCGCCTGTTTAACTTCAGGGACATCCAGGTCCGCTTCGAAGGAATCCACCTGGCGACCAAACGCGTTGCGTTCGACCTTGATATCCATGAGACCAAGCAATGGTTGCTCTCGGCTCACATCCTTCGACAAAAAGATCGCGCCCGCACACGTTCCCCAGATCGCGTGCCGTTGACCAAATTCCTTCAGAGGCTCCATCAAGTGATAAGCCATAGCCAGCTTGCCTATCGTCGTCGACTCACCACCAGGGATGATCAAGCCATCAAGTCCCTTGAGGTGTTCAGGCAAACGCACTTCCGCCGTATCAACCTTCAACTGTTTCAGCATGGCGATATGTTCTGCAAAATCGCCTTGTAATGCAAGAACTCCAATTTTCATAATACCGCTTATACGTCATTGCGAGGGCGGTGATTGCCCGCAGGGGCCCGTGGCAATCTCATCTCAGCGAATAGGGAGATTGCTTCGTTGGGCTAAAGCCCGCCTCGCAATGACATGTATGTTATTACCAACAGCGTCCTGCGATCTTCTCAGCCTCGGGCATCTGCGAAACATTGCGGCCAACCATCGGCTCGCCGAGGTTCTTGCTCACATCCGCGAGAATGGATGCATCCTGATAATGTGTCACTGCCTTGACAATTGCCGCGGCACGACGCGCAGGATCACCGCTCTTGAAGATTCCCGAACCAACGAACACACCATCCACACCCAGCTGCATCATCAACGCCGCGTCCGCAGGAGTTGCAACTCCACCCGCCGCAAAATTGACAACCGGCATGCGTCCGAGTTCCTTCGTCTCTTTCACAAGTTCATACGGCGCGCCGATCTCTTTGGCGTAGCTCATTAGCTCTTCATCGGCCATCGTGGTCAGGCGGCGAATATCACCGAGCACGGTGCGCGCGTGCCGGACGGCTTCCACTACATCACCTGTTCCCGCTTCGCCTTTGGTTCGAATCATCGCCGCGCCTTCGCCGACACGTCGCAGGGCCTCACCAAGATTGCGGCATCCACATCCGAACGGCACTTTGAAGTTGTGCTTCAAAATATGATTCGACTCATCGGCAGGTGTGAGCACTTCAGATTCATCGATGTAATCCACGCCGAT
>JBGPNQ010000202.1:0-9352 GCA_041487615.1 Anaerolineae bacterium | reverse complement strand
GTGTCAGCCATTTACTGTCGGCTCAGAGTTATCCTTTTTCGACATGACTCTCAGAGGGAATCCATCCGATCTTTTCAACCATCCCGGTCTAGAGTACAGTGAAGTAGAAGTTCTTCCCTGAGTTGATCAACTCATAAGACAGACTACCCGCCGACATCTGTCAGCGGGTAGTTTCATCTTATTTTATGAAGTTTTCATTCTTTGCGCTTTGGAACAATCTCCTATTTGACTTTGAACGTCACCGATTTGGTGGCAGAATTGCCTGCTTCATCCACGGCGGTAATTGTCAGGGTATGCGACCCGGACGTTAACGTCCACAAATTGAGCGTCTGGAAATTCTTTACGGGATTGCCATCCAGGGTTGCGGTGACATCGCTTACGCCGGTAATCGAATCATCGACGATGAAGCTCACCAGCAAGTAACCGGGTCGGTAATACGTGATCGGTTTTGGTGAAAGAATCCAAATCGTCGGCGCTTCTGTATCAGGCAAATGAGCGATGGTATATTGCGCATCCGCGATGAGCATGTTCGCGGCATCTTTGGTAATGTGCCTGCCACTCTGGATTCGCACGTCAAGGATGAATAGTTTGAGCATCTGGCTGGTGAATTCTGGCTTATCCTTCTTTGTTGCCATGCGCAGTTTTTCTGACAGGCTTTGGTAGACACCCTTGTTGTTGATCTTATCTTCCTGATACAGGCGGTCAACGCTGGACGTCAGACTGTTCAAGTTGGCAGTAATGTCAAACGCCAGACTCTGAATGTATCCGTTCCCGGCCTTATCAACTGCCTTGACGGTGAAGTTGTGCGAGCCAAGAGCGAGGGTATGCAGGTCAAGCACCTGCCCGTCGAATACATCTACATCGTCCAGTTTCGCAGAGACGGTCTTGAGTCCTGCTGGGCCTTCATCTACGGCCTCAAAATCAATCGTGATCTTATCGGAATGCAGATAGGTTGTTGATGTCGGGGCATTGACCGTGATCTTTGGTGCGGCTGTATCGTTGATGAAGCTGAGGCGACCTTCGATCATCGGCGACACGGTTCCCATCGCAGTGAGATAATCGATCACCGCGTCACGAACGTAATACTGCGTATCGTTCGCGATTTGGTTGAGCGGCCACAAGCTGACACCACCATCATTGAAATTGCACGATCCGGCTGCCAGATAGTTCACCGTGGAAACCTTGTAGAACTTGGCGGCATCGGTGAAGTCTATATCCACGCCATTGACGGTCAGCGCCACAACGTTGTTACCGTTTGGCAGCGCGGGACTGAGATCGTTGTACGTGATCTTGCCAACTGCGTTGGTATCGATCATGCAGGTGGTGTAATACGAGTACCCACCATACCCAGGAACATACTTGTAGTAATAATAGTTGCGGTAGGCACGCTCCAGCACCGCCTTGAGTTGGGGTCCATTCATGTTCAAGACCACCAAACTATTCTCATATGGCATACCTGCAAACATGTCTGAGATCTTCAGCGTACCAGCGTTGATCACTTTGTTGGTCATCGCACCGGAGAGATGGAAATCGGGTGTGATGCCATGTTGCCCCAGCTCCCAAACGGATGCATCTGCCTGAAGGTTGGCTCCATTTGTTTCCTGTGTGAAGGCTTGCATCGTATCGATCGCCACCGTGGTCTGACCGACAATCCTGTTGTTATAGGTATTCAGTTGTGTCACGTACGGATCGACGATTGCCTTGGTGGCAGCGTCTTCAGCCGTGGCAGGTGTCGCGTTGGTCACAGTCAGGTATCGCCCGGTCTGGCTCACAACCTGGTAACCGCCACCGGCCAGAGGAAGCACTCCGATGGAGACCTCACCCAGGTAGTTGTTGTAGCGATAGGCCTGTGTCACAGCCACAGGTTTCCCATTTGCATCAGCCACAATGGCCGGCAGGAATTTGTAGGCGCCGGAATAGGCGGTCTGCTTGCTGGGATCCGTATGGCTGTGGCTACCGATAATCGCGTCGATGCCGGTGGTCTGCGCAGCCAGATTGGTATCCACGTTCTTGTCTACTTCCACAGAAGATGGGTTCTCGGTGAATCCAATATGGGTCAGAGCAATCACGACATCGTTGGTCGGTCGAAGCTGCGCCGAAAGCTCCTGGGCCTTGGCAATCGGGTCAGAGAATGTGAGACCCGGAATATTGCTCGGCAACTCGTAATTTGGGACGCGGTGATTGGTTATTCCAAGGATGGCCACCTTGATTCCGTCCAAATCCTTGAGCAGATAAGGTTGAACGCCCTCGCCACCGGGACCCACCCCACTTAATCCATAACTTCCACTATCCGAAACATTGGCTCCCAACACATGGAAGTTAGGCTGCTTGAATATCCCGTCGAAGACAGCGCTTCCAAAGTTGAACTCATGATTTCCCAATACCATGGCGTCATAGTTCAGCGAGTTCATAGCGACAATCATTGGGTGGGTTTGCAATTCTACTGGAAGTGCGGTTCCGTCGCTGGCAAAGCCGGACGGCGCGGACTTGAAGTAGTACATCATGGCATCGCCCTGGATATTATCGCCACCGCCCAGCAACAGTGTTCGGGCCGGATTGTGCAACTTTTCCTGCTTGATCAGGGTCGCCAGCTGAGTAAAGCCAACAAATGTGGTCTTGGGCAGGTTGCCATGTGAATCGTTGTTGTGCAATATCGTGAGCGGGACGATTTCCCCAGGCTCATATACATCATCGCCGTCTCCGTTGCGAAGGATGCGGCCGTCGAGTGTTCCGTCATTGTTCGGGCCGGCGTATGCGGTATCTGGAGTTCCATATTGGGACGCCACATAGCCGTTGACCGCGTTAAGCATGTCACCCCAGTACGTGATATTGGTCATGTACTTGAAGGCAGCGTAACCATCGCCGCCAGCCGGAGCCAGGAATTCATTGGTGCCCACGCTATATGTCTTCTTCAGGTCCAGGGGCTCATAGAGTCCTGTGCTTCTATTCAAAACACTGACATCGTAGGCGCCCCAAGCATAGGGCTGCGGACCTGGATTCGAGTCCACGTATTTATAGTAAGCATACTTAAGACCCGCGGGTTGGATGATACCGGCCACATTCGGGCCATATTGGACCACTTGCAGGATCTGCGCGCCGGTCATCTTGCCCACAACGGTCGCGTTGCCAAACGGCAAGACGGTAAACATATTGCCGTAGGTTAGCAAGCCAGGAGTATGGGTCCCGCCGGTGCAGCCCGTGCTCAGCCACGTTCCGCCAACAGCATCGTAACACCAGTCAGCTCGAATGCCGCCCGCGTTATTGAAGAAAATATCAATATCGTTGGATGCATTGGCATCCGTGTTCAGATATTTGTAGATGGCATCATCGATGAACGTGCCCATCATATTGTCAGCGTTACCGCCGAAGCGAGGCAGGTCAACAGCTGAGTAGCCGACAGGTTGGTTGACAATTGCCAGATATGCGGGATCGGTAGCATAGCTCGTGACGAGAGCATCGATGGTTGGATCCTTCGCTCCAGCAGTAAAGCCGGTGGTCCTCGACCAAACGACTGAAACAGCACCAGTCGTTGCGACCGTAACATCGGCGCGACCGACTGTGCGGCCATTGTAGTAGGCTTGTACAACGGCCGTGTTGCCGACCATGGTTGCAGCAGCCAGATTCGAATGGCTGTGGCCGCCGATAATCAGGTTGACCGGTTTGCCGGCATCGTTCAGGTTTTTCGCCAGGGTTTGGTCGCCCGTTACGGGCAGTCCATAACCATAGCCACCATCTGTATAACCCAGGTGGCTGAGCACTACGATTACATCTGCGGCCGCCTTCATCTCATCGTAGTAGTGCAGGATCGATGCAGTCGGGTCTTTGAAGCACAGACCTTCGGTTGCGGTCGCTACAGTGATCGTGGGAACTTCTGTGGTGGTCACACCGATGAATGCCACTTTGACAGTGTTTGGATCGGTGCCAACTGTCTGAATTTGATAGGGAGCATCCGCGAAAACCGGCTTGGTCCAGCCCGCCGTGGAACAATTCCCAGTATCATTTTGCACGATGTTGGCAGTTACATACGGATAGAGCGCCTCGGATGTACGGTTGCTGAGATTTACCTGACCCCAATCGAACTCGTGGTTTCCGAATGTCGCTACGTTATATCCCATCGCATTGTATGCTGCAATCGTCGGGATTCCTTTGCCTGTGGCTGTACCATCGCCCAGGTTCGAAAGCAAGCTGCCTTGCATCTCGTCACCCGCGTCAACCAACAGAACATTGGTCGCGCCAACCGACGCGCGTACACCGTTGACGACGGTTGCTACGCGCGCCGCGCCAGGATTGCTGCCGGAGGACTCCAATTGCCCATGGAAGTCGTTTGTATGCAGAATTGTGAAGGTAATGGGACTTGCAGGAAGCTGCGCGGGTTTTGCACTCGCAGCAGTTGTAAACAGGGAAAGCAAAATGACGAGCACAACAGCCATTGTTGTCACTCGTCGAAACTTGGGATTCAACATCGCATTCTCCTTGAAGGTATAAAAGCCGAATCCGCAATCCAGTGAATTCACCACTGAACCGTTCTCCTCGAATTCGGATTGACTTCATTGATTTGATATCATCGGTCTTATCGATTTCAAAACCCTACTCAGTCGAATCTCTGTTCAGTGAACCTCCTCTCCGATATCGAAACAGGCACAATGTGAAATTAGGATCTTTAAACGGATAAAACTTGCCCTCAATACCTTGTTTAGTGAAAATTGTCACATACTAATCATATATTTTTTTGGGGATTGCGTCAAGTTTCATTCTACGAATGTAACCGATTCTTATTTTGCAGCTGACAGCCGGTCGGCGAGATGCTCGTCCCCAGCCTTTGATTGTTGAATAGGTTCACATATAATATCGACAGTTTATTTCATTCTAGAAGGAGTGAGCCTTGGAATCTAAACCTGCCCTGGAATCGAGCCTTGTTCAAGAGTTTGTTGGTAACGCTCATGGCGATTTGAACCGCGTTCAGGAATTGCTCGCGCAGCAAGCCGCGTTGATCAACGCCTGTTGGGATTGGGGTGGCGGCGACTTCGAAACAGCATTGGGTGCTGCCGCGCATATGGGAAGAAATGATATCGCCTGTTTCCTGCTCGATCATGGGGCGCGTCTGGATATTTTCGCGGCGGCCATGCTCGGTAAACTGGAAATCGTCAAAGCCGCGCTGACCTCTTTTCCAGGCGCGATCGATACGCCAGGGCCACATGGAATCCCGCTGATTGCTCACGCGCAAGCAGGCGGTGATGAAGCCAGCGCTGTTCTGGAGTTTCTTACATCGTTTAAAGGATGAAATGGCAAAAATGTTAAACTTGAGTCTATCCGATGCAGTGCAGGATTTCGCCGCGCTCATGCTTCCCCTCTCTGAAAAGGATCTGGAACATGAATGGAAATGGAAGGACCATGACGAGGAGGGCATCCGGTTCGCCTTCTTCGTGACACTCCAGGAATTGCGTCATCTTGCAGTAACCATTTCCACCCTTCGCGCGCAGCCGACGCCGGCCCAGCATATCCTGAGCCAATACCACGCCGCCTACCTGGATCTGCAAGCCGCGATCCTGGGTCTATCCGATGAAGATGCGGAACGTGTTCCTGTTGAAGGAGAATGGTCGGTGAAGCAGGCCTATGCTCATGTCCTGAGCGCAGAAATTAACTTTACGATTACGGTTCGTTACGCGCTGGAAGGACATCGAGCAGGCACATGGACACCTGTAAAGATTCCAGACCAGGACGCAGACCGACTCGCAGGCATCGGCGATGAAGCTTATCTGGCATTGATTAGAGGTTCTTTGGACGGTATGGTGGAGTATCATCGAAGGCTGCATCGCGAAATCATCGAGCAATTCAGCAAAATAACGGATCAGGAACTTGACCTGCCTTCCACATTTTGGGAGGAGACCCGATTCCCCATTCAGCACAGGCTCCATCGCTATGAAGCGCACTTTGTTCAGCACACCGTTCAAATTGACAAAACACTCATCGCCACCGGAAATGCCCCGAGCGAGGCAAAGAGATTACTCCGAAAAATATATGCCGCACTTGCAGACGCTGAAGGTTTGATGATCGGCACAGCAAAAATGGACGATGCAGCCATTTTATCAACTGCATCGTCCATTTCAGAGCGGGTGGCTGAGATCCGGAAGTTGCTTTAGGTGTGTGCACCGTTACTTCGTGGCGGTTTTCATCTTATGACGTGCAAGAGCCACTTTAATGATGCGATCGAAGAAAAGTTTATAACCATCTTTGTCGTACAAAATCATGTAATCAGCCGGGCCATATTCCTCCGGCCTGAGCATGATCGCGGGGTTCGGGTTAATCTCCAGATTGAATAACTCTGCCTGCTCATTCATGCGGATATCACAGCGTCCATAAGCCACGCCATCCATTGCCTTGTACATGCGAATGGCAATATCCTGAAGGCGAGCAACCAACTCAGGATCCGTAACTTCCTTGAAATCAAACGGAACGTTGTAATCCCACTTCACATCCGTATGCCAGAATTCCTCTCCAGGCGGAAACACCAGTTCTGCGGGAGGATACGCAATGGGATTCTCAGAATCATCGGGATTATCCACGACAAGAACGTTATATTCCTTTCCAACAATAAATTCCTCCATGCGTGCCGCGCCAAATTCCCTGCAAACGCGCTCAACCTGTTCCACCAATTGCTCAGATGTATCGACGCGTGATTGACGGAACATGCCTGTGCTCCCGTAACTTTTGGGATGCTTGACCATGATCGGGTAACGCAGATTCTTCACCAACTTCTGTGCTTCATCTACGCTGGTAACGCGATATCCTTTTGCAAAACCAACGCCATGTGCATCTGCCGCGGCTTGCATCTCCTCACGTGTCGGATCAAAGAATCTTGAGTCCGCGCCTGTAAATGGAAGATTCAGTTCTTCCAGGGCGCGCACTACATCGATGCCCTGATACTCCCAATCGGCATCGTCATCCTTCTCATAACCTTCACAAAGATTTAAATAGATATCGAAATGCTTGCGCGCATCCAGTTCGCGCAGAACATCCAAAACGGGATCCGTCATTGTGACCATTTCCCAATCAAATCCCTGCATGTAAGGAGCGGGATCAAAATCTCGGATCTCTTCATCTGTGAGTATACAGACTCGCATCATTCACCTCTTTATCAATAATCGACAGCACAGAAAGAACAAGGTGCATATCATTCTTCCTATTATTACACAAACTCATGCCATGACAATGTTTTACACATTAAAAGTTTTACGTTATGTTCTGTAACAACATTATGTATAATAGCGACATGACAAAACGATCATTCAGACGATATTCCAGTTTCTTCCTCATCCTCGGGATTGCATTTCTTGCTGTGGGCATTTCAACGGATCAAACTGCATTCTCATGGATTGCCGTTGCGTTTATTGTGCTCTCCCTCCTATCAGGCGGGAGATGGCTGCGGCGAAGAAAATGACTTTTCCTGTGAACTACTAAACCTGTCGGAAAAATTCGAAGGTCGCCCTTGACGCAACCTTCTTTTTTTGCTACAATATTTAGGTAGACCTAAATTATGTTTTAGTTGTAGCGAGTATTTTGTAGAGCACGGCTGATCATCAAACGCAGTCTGCTGCCATTCATGCGCAAGTGGACAGCCGCTGCAGGTCATAACGTTGTCCGACAATTCCTCCTCGCCTGCAATACGGCTACTCTTTGGAATCGATAACCAATGGAACACACTCTCACAATCTCAATCCAGGATTATCTGAAAAACATCTATGAACTGACTTCGAATGGCGAAACTGCAAGCACGAACGCCCTGGCCAGAAGACTCAACGTCAGCGCGCCATCCGTAACGGGCATGGTGCAAAAGCTTGCGTCATCCAGGCCGGCACTGGTGGAATATCAAAAACATCAGGGCGTAACGTTGACAAAAGAAGGCAAACGCGCAGCTCTGGAAGTAATACGCCATCATCGCCTGCTCGAAGCGTGGCTTGTTCGAACACTTGGATATGCGTGGGATGAGGTGCATGAAGAGGCGGAACGACTGGAGCACGTGATCTCGGAAAATTTTGAACGTCGCATTGCCGCGGCGATGGGAAATCCCGCCCGGGACCCGCACGGCGAACTCATTCCCACTGCCGATTTGAAAATGCCACTTGATGACTCCACTCCCCTTGCCATGCTGCGCCCAAAACAGACGGGGATTGTGCAATCCGTGAAATCACCTGAAACGGAATTACTTCGTTATCTTGAGGGGCTTGGGTTGGTTCCGGGAGCACAAATTGAAATCCTGGCGTATTCACCCTTCGATCACAACCTGACCATCAAGATCGGACGAAAGTCATTCGTGCTGGGGTTCAACATCACCAGCAGAATTCTTGTCGAAGAGATTTAACTCGTACCACCAGTAAGCACCAGCAGAGATAAGTACTGTGATTATCTGAAAAAGACAGTACAGTTGCTCCCAAAAGTGTAGCATCATTGGAGGGGCGGCTGGAAGCAAACCCACATTTTAGATGGAGATTGCTTCGTGCTCCGCCCTCGCAATGACAGAAAAATTAGAGGTACACATGAACGAAAATATTTTCCGCATTCTTGCCGCCATGATTCTTTTCAGTGGAATGGGCATTTCGATTTATCATCGACGCAAAGCCGATAAAGAGACGGGCGAAAAGATTTCCCGTAAAGTAGATGGCAACGTCTTGATGACAATCATCAGGATCGGTGGGCTCATATTATGGCTCAGCCCATTCATCTATCTGCTCAATCCAGCATGGATGTCATGGTCAAAAATTGGTTTGCCAAGTCAGGTGCGTTGGATGGGAGTTGGTATCGGGATTCTTTGTGTTGGCGGCATCTACTGGTTATTCCGCAGTATTGGCAGCGGTATCACGCCCACCAGCGCCACGCGCAAACAGCATACCCTTGTCACCAGCGGACCCTATCGCTGGATCCGTCATCCGCTTTATACCATCGGTTCATCGATGTTTGTTTCGTTTGGGATGATGGCAGACAACTGGTTCATCGCCGCCCTCGGCATGCTGACATTTATTCTCATGGCGATCCGCACACCCAAAGAGGAAGCCAACCTGATCGAAAAATTCGGGGATGAGTATCGAGAATATATCAAGCGCACGGGCCGCTTTTTGCCTAAGCTGGGATCCTAAAATACAAGGGGCTATCGATTCAATAATACATTCTTGGTTAAGAGGAAATCCATGAAGAATTCAAGGCCGAAATCACATCGTAATAATTCACTTTCCGAAGTACATGAAACGGTGGTCGTCTCATCACGTGGCACCGCATGGCGAAGCTGGCTGGCAATCACGGGACCTGCTTTGATGGTCTCAGTAGGATATATGGACCCCGGGAATTGGGCGACCGACCT
>JBGPNQ010000201.1:0-9415 GCA_041487615.1 Anaerolineae bacterium | reverse complement strand
TGATGATCACAAAACTGACGAAGGATATCAGCACGACCATGATGGCGGCATAGGCGAGACGTCGAATGATGTAGTTGATCATTAAGCACCTCCGCAGCGGGTCCTGAGAGGTCCGATTAAATCAGGCCTCTCAGCACTGCTAAGATAATGGCGGGCAGAATAAACTGCCCGCCATTTTGAGTTGAGCGAATTACTTATCCATCCACCACAGAGCGGCAATCTGATTGCCAGGCGTGGCAGGCGCCCACGGTCCGACCACACCAAAGTCAAGGATATTCTTCATGTAATCCTTAACAATGATGGGCATCGGCTGATCACCAGAGACGCCGATATCAAATGGGCCGTCCTTAACGATCTCAGAAACTGCATCCTGCACAACTTTGTTACGGCCGTCAAAGTCAGCAGTGTTCTTAGCCTTTTCGTACAGACCCTGCAAGATCTCAGCAGGACTGCCAGCTTCCGGCTTGATACCGCAAGGAAGGTGACTGGTATCATCAGCTGCAACTACGCATGAATCTTTCCCCTTGGCGAACCAGCGTCCTTCCAATGGGAACATGTAGCGGTTCACAACAGGGAACATCCAGTCCGGATATGTCAAAACGTCCACTTCGGCGGTGTGCGCTGCGCGGATCATGTAATACCCTTCGTTGGTGCGGGTATCAGCATCCGGTTGGCCCTGGAGGTTGTTGATCCGGACATTGATGCCCAGATTGTCTCCCCATTGCTTCTTCATTTCGTCCGCCGAATCCACCTGAACTTTCAGGCTACCACCCCAGTCGGTGATGTCCATGACCATTTCAAATGGCTTGCCGCTTGGAAGTGTGCGGAAGCCATCGGCACCCTTCTTCATACCAAGGCCGTCGAGCAAGGCATTGGCAGCCGCGGCGTCGAATTTTGTAGCGTTCTCAGCCCATGCTTTGAAAACAGCCTGACCGGCCGGGTCAGAAAAGTGGAGTGACTGCGGGCTGATGGTCATGTTCTTTGGTTCGGCAATGCCGCCCCAGACCACGTCGATCACACGCTGGCGGTCAAAGCCGGTGGAAAGCGCGACGCGGAAATCCTTATTGCGTAGTACATCGCGAATTTCCTTGGCATGCTCGGGCGTATCATCGGTATAGTTCTTGCCGCCTTCCACGTAATCCTGGTTGACCATATAACCAGGCCAGGCGCCTGCACCATTCATGTAGTTCTCGAGGAAGTGATAGCCACCGCCGGCAGCACCATCCTTCAGGAATGGAATATCGTTCGGTCCACCGCAGATACGGAAGGCTGTATCATACTTGCCCTGGGAGCAGTTCAAGATGCGGGTTTGTTCATCAGAGACGATCTCAATTTTGATTGCGTCAATGTACGGCAGTTGGTTGCCATCGGCATCCACGCGCCAGTAGTACGGGTTGCGGCTGAATGTGTAGTTCTGACCATCAGAAGACAAATCGGTTAAGCACCAGGCAAAGAGGCACGGGTAGCCGGGCGTCTGATAGTATTTGTCCTTAGCCGCGAAATCTTCCCATGTTGCGGTTGGCGTATACTTGGGATGGAACTGCTTGAGGTAGTGTGCTGGCTTCATAAAGTGTTCAGCAAACTCCCAGAAGCCTTGTGCCATGAAGTAGGGGTCGATATACAGCGGGCGATCCTTGGCGGCCCACACGACGGTGTAGTCATCCGGGAAGGTCATGTCAATCGGGGTCCCATCGGCATTGCGCAGATACTGTGGTATTGTCCACACTTTCTGATCGGGGTTCAAGGCGATGTCTTCCCACCAGAATTTCCAGTCTGCAGAAGTATATGGTTCGCCATCCGACCACTTAAGGCCAGGGCGCATGTGCAAGGTAAAGGTTTTTCCGTCGGCTGACCAATCATACGATTCGACCAGGGCCGGTTCATAGCCTGTCAGATCAGCTTTCCATTTGATCGGCGCTTCAACACCAAAATACAGTTGAACGTTTCCGACTTCGGGCCACCAGGAAGCTGTCTGAAGTGTGCCACCATATTTTCCGACGACTGCATAATCTGCAGTGGTTACAACTGGTTTGTCAGGCAGGCGTTTTTCCACGGGCGGAAGTGTGCCCGCCGTAACCTGTGCAGCCAAATCAGGTGCTTCTTTATACTGCATGCCGGCCGGGGGTTCGGTTGCAACAACCGGCGGTTCAGTCGCAACGGGCGCCTGTGTTTGAGCAGGTGCCTGCGTCGCAGCGGCACCACCACATGCGGTGATGATCATACTAGCAACTACCATCAAACTAAAGAGAATAGTTAGTTTGGTTTTCATGTATCTCTTCTCCTATATGAAATGAATTTATTTTCAAGATCTTGGTTTAGGTATATGTGTAATAGTCCTCGAATACGATCACCTCCTTCATGAAATATTTGGTTGAGACAACTGCTCGATCTTCATTGAATCATTTCCCGGAGATCGCGTTTTGTGCTCAATGGCATCATGAATGGCAATATTGATTGCCTGCACAAGAGCACCTATCAAAGAAGATCGGCGACCAAGCATTGCTGTTGTGATGCGTACACCATGCTCAGATGCCCGCAGGGATCTTTCCCGGACTTCCTGGCGAATTGGGCCAGTGAGCAGATCGCCAACCTGGGCAACTCCTCCGCCGATAATTACCGTGCTTGGATTTACGAGGTTGATCAAGCCGGCCAAGGCGATACCGATAAAAGTCCCGGATTGTTTAATAATTTCCTGTGCTGCCAAATCCCCTCGACGTGCAGCATCGGCTACATCACTAACACTGATTTTTTTACCCGGGGAATTAGTTAGAAGTGTTCTTTTTCCACTCTCCACTAATTTCTGGGCCTTTATTTCAATTGCACTCCCGCTGGCGAATGATTCCAGGCAACCGTAGTTTCCACAGGTACATAAAGGACCATTCTTATCAATCGTCAAATGTCCAATTTCGCCTGCGGAACCAGTCGAACCCACGTAGATTTGCCGATCGATAATAAGGCCAGCACCAATACCACTCCCTACCTTAATGAAGGCAAGGTTTTTTTCGCCCCGGCCGGCGCCATATGCCCATTCTCCCAAGGCTCCCAGGTCTGCATCATTGTTTATCGTGACAGACACGTTCCATAATTTTTCAAGCGTATTCCGAATTGGAAATCTATCCCAGCCAGGCATGATCGGTGGTGCCATTACCATGCCTGCATCCGTAACCACTGGTCCAGGAACACTAACCCCTACTGCCGATAAATCCTTTATTTTTATTCCACACTTCTCAACAATCGCTTGCAGGGCCTGATTGACTTCTTTTAAACACTTTTCCGGGCCGCTGTCGATCCTAAAAGGTTGCTCGGTCTCCTCGATAATACGGGCGGAAAAATCTCCGACAGCAACGCTTAAATGGCTGGCACCCATATCAATTGCGGCAACCAATCCAAAGTCTGGGTTAAGTTCCAGGACAACAGGTGGTCGCCCACTTAGTGTGGACTGGCTGCTGGTTTCGAGGATAATCCCTTTCTCGATCAAATCATTGATGATGATGGTAACGCCGGCGCGAGTTAACCCCAACTCTTCTGCGATTCCCGTTCGAGAAACACCTTTTCCAGCAAAGCGGATTAGATCCACGGCGGCATGTTTGTTAAAACTCTTAATATTATGATTTGCCGGAAGAAAGTAAAAAGCACTCAAGCATCACCTTTTGAATTTTGCTCCGCTAATTACACCTTGAAAAATAGGGATTTTGCGAAAAAATAACGATGATACTCGAATAAAAAACAACTCGTTCATCGAAATCCTATGGAAATTTGAGGGTTAACAAAGGAGATGTTTAGAGTTGTCCAAAAAATCTTCAGATAATGTATACTGATTTTTCAATATTAAAAATATATTAGCATGATTAAAATCATTTGTCAAGCATTTCATAATAAGTATCAGGGGTTGCGCGAAGTCAATCCGCTCTTCTCAAAAGCCAGTGACGTGTCATACGTGCATTCATAAAATATGTGACTAAGAAGACATGGTAGGTACGTTTCGCCTATAATATGGATGACGGCTGCATGGTTCTCTATTTGATATGAGCACTCATATTTTATTGCAGGATTATCTTCGGAGCCAAAATGTTAGCTTCTGCTCCTTTGAATAGGACAGGCCTGCCAATGGATGCCACAGAGGCCAAAGAATGGCGACATCGACGCGCCACCGTTGCCAGTGAAGAGTGTTTTCCAAATAAATGAAGGGACATACTGCTTTCATCATTACCCATCCACAACGCCGACCGAAGCGTTGAGCTTGATGATGAACACATTGTTGAATGGGAGTGTAGGAGAGTCCATATCCGTCTGTGAACGAAAGGAATAAACAAAGTAAAATGAACCAATCCCCACGCAACCAAACTCGAACCGCAACGTAAATAATGGAGAAGAACGAACCTGTCCACGTGACTAGGTAAGAACCCTCTCCTCAGTCGGGGACATTTTTTCTTCCAACGATTATCATATATTCAAAACCACTTACGGAGTATCTATTATGAAACAGAATTTCCTTTTCATAGTTTTGGGTTTGAGCCTGCTGCTGGCAGCCTGTGGCTCTGCAGGCAAATCCGCCACAGCAACACCTGAAGCCATCCCAACAGTCGTCGCTGACAAAACAATTATTGCGGAAGGACGCCTGGAACCTGTGCATTATGCACAGATCGCATTCGGCGCCAGCGGTGTGGTCAGTGAGGTCCTGATCAAGGAAGGACAGCAGGTGGCAAAGGGGCAGCCGTTGATCCACCTCGGCGACGAATCAGATACGAACTTTGCCGCGGCGCAGCTCGAGCTCGTGAGCGCGCAACAGGCTCTGAACGAGTTGGTCAACTCCTCAGGCTCTGACCTGGCTCAAAATGTCATTGATCTAAAGGATGCAAAGGAAGCTTACAAGAAGGCAGATAACTATCTGCACTACCTGCAAACGGCACGGAAGGTTCCCCAAACAGATACACAGGTGATCCTGGTCCAAACCTGGAAGGGCTATCAATATGAGTACAAGACCAAGAACTTCAAGGGTCCGGCTCCCCAGGATTGGATCATCGAAGCGGAAAATGATCTCGCCTTGAAAAAAGCAAAGATGGACGAATTACAACGGGACTATGACCGGATGAAGAATGGTGTGGATGCCGATCAGTTAGCTGTGCTCGAAGCGCGCCTAAATGCAGCCAAGGCTGGTGTGGCAGTGTTCTCGGTCATTGCCCCATTCGATGGAGCGGTGGCTGATCTCAAGGCCAAAGCTGGCTCCTCCATCAACGCGGGAGAAATTGCCGTAACGGTTGCCGATTTTTCAAACTGGGTTGTCAAAACGACGGATGTGACCGAGATTGATGTTGTGAATATCAAGGAAGGCCAACCCGTAAAAGTTACCTTTGATGCATTTCCAGAACTCGAACTAAAAGGCACTGTGCTTTCGATTGGTCAAACATATACGCAAAACCAGGGCGATATCGTCTATGAAGTCACTGTATTGCTCACGGACACCAATCCCGCCATGCGTTGGGGTATGACGGCTGCAGTCAAATTCGAGTAAAAAACCTTCAAACAACCTTCGATTATTGTTGCCTATACGCAAGCGAGGTCTTATGTCCATGTTTACCCAGCCAACCCATGAAAACGAGCAGAAGCCTATGATCGATCTTCGCGATGTTCATAAGTATTACAAGACTGCGGTTGGTGATTATCATGCCCTGAAAAACATCGATCTAACCATTGACGCCGGAGAATTTGTCAGCATCATTGGCAAATCTGGCAGCGGCAAAAGCACATTGTTGAACATGATCACAGGTATCGATCATCCGACTTCGGGGGAAGTCCATGTGAATGGGACCGCTGTACATGAATTGAATGAAAACCGCATGGCGCGCTGGCGTGGAAAGAATCTGGGAATCGTATTCCAGTTCTTCCAATTGCTGCCGACGATCTCAGTGATCGAAAACATCATGCTGCCCATGGATTTTTGCCGGACGTATCCCATGCGCGAACGTGAAAAACGCGCTCTGGCATTGCTCGAAATGGTGGAACTTGCCGATCACGCGTACAAGTTGCCCACTGCCCTTTCGGGAGGTCAACAGCAACGCGTGGCGATCGCGCGTGCGCTCGCAAACGATCCACCCGTCATCATTGCGGATGAGCCAACCGGCAACCTTGATTCAAAAACAGCCGATAGTGTTTTCGAGTTGTTCAAGGATCTGGTTGCTCAGGGAAAAACCATCATTATCGTCACACATGACAGCGGGCTGGCCAAGCGTACCCATCGCACGGCACTGATCACCGATGGCGAAATCGTCAACGAGTATGTTGCAAAGGCGATGCCCACCCTATCACAGGACCAAATGCTATGGGCGACGCGGAATGCAAGAACGCAAACCTTTGAAGCCGGGACCATGATCGTTTCCGAGGGAGCCAGCGCCGACGCATTTTATATCGTGTCCAAAGGCATCGTGGAAGTTGTCCTGCCGCGTCCCAATCAATCAGACGTGATTGCCATGCAACTTGGAGCCGGAAAGTTTTTCGGTGAGATGGCGTTTTTCCACGATCGAAAACGCCAGGCCTCTGTGCGCGCTTCCGAGAGAGGAGCCGTGGAGGTGCTCGCTCTCAGCTACGATCAACTCGATGAATTGCTCAATCAGTCCGAAGCTACGCGGGATTGGCTCCGTCAAATCGCAGAAAGCAATCAGAGGCGAAGTGCTGCTTTGCGGGGAGTTCCATCATGAGCAGTCGCTGGAAGAAGATCTGGGCAGATTTCTGGAGCAACAAGTCCCGTACGGTTCTTACGATTCTGACGATTATGGTTGGAACGCTGGCAGTGGGATTCAATGCCAATCTCGGCTCGTATATGCTCGAAAGCATGGATGGCGATTATCTCTCTGCAAATCCAGCTGAGGCGACGATTTATACCTCGCCATTTGATGACGACATGGTGAAGATTGCGCGTGGGATGCCGGGAGTCAATGCGGCGGAGGGGCGCACCAATATCAGCGCGCATTTAATTCCATTAAAGGGCGAACCGGTTGGAATCCAATTCACCGGCATTGAGAATCCAACAGACCTCACGCTCGATCAGTTGAAGCCGCGCTGGGGAGAATCTTCCATACCTGCATTTGCAGACAAGGAAGTGTTGATAGACTCATCGGCAGTGTCGCTCGGGTACAAAATTGGTGATACGCTGCTCATCGAACTCAGCAGCGGAAGGCGTCGCGAGTTGAGGCTCGCCGGATATATCCATGATGTAGCGGGGTTCCCATATAACCTGGCGCAACAGATCAATGCGTATGTAACACCAGGTACTCTGGAATGGCTCGGAGGTTCAAGACAATTTAGCGTCCTTGCGGTGAGCGTTGCGGAGAATACCACTGATGTGGAGCATGTCACCGCCGTTGCGCAGGCAGTTGCAGACCGCATGAAACGCGGTGGCAAGGAAATCTATTTTGTCAATGTCTATCAACCCGGGCATCATTTTGCCTGGAACATCTCACAAGGCATCTTCTTTGTCCTGGGCGTGCTCGGTTATATGACTGTCGTCTTGAGCGCCTTTCTTATCATCAACACCATCACGGCGATCATGACTCAGCAGACACGGCAGATCGGTATCATGAAAGCAGTTGGTGGTGGAACCACGCAGATCTTCGTCATGTATGTTGTCCTGATTTTGGGCTTCGGGTTGACTGCCTTGTTGATCGCCATCCCTCTTGCAAACGGTGCGGCAGCAAGTATCGGCGGCGGAATGGCCGCGTACTTGAACTTCAATCCGCTGCCATTCAAAATGTATCCATCTGCCGTTATTCAACAGGCAATTGTGGCATTGCTCGTTCCCCTTCTGGCTGCCTTGTGGCCCGTGTATAACAGTGTCCACATCACCGTCCGTGAAGCCATTAGCGACTATGGCATTGGTGGAAATACCAAACGCAAGGATGTTTCGGTCAGCAAAAGTGCTTTGTTCCTCCCGCGTCCCATGCGCCTCTCTCTGCGCAATGCCTTTCGCCGTAAACTTCGCCTGGGTTTGACTCTGTTCTCGCTCGTATTGGGTGGCGCAATCTTCATCGGAGTCTACAACCTATGGGCTTCTTTCGGTAAGACCATTGAGGATATTCAAGGATATTTCCTTGCCGACATTAATGTTTCTCTTGGACGCGATTATCGTTATGAAGAAGTTGCTTCTCTTGCTGAAAGCATTCCCGGTGTATCAAGTGTGGAAGGCTGGTCGGAATATCCGGGCACGCTCAAGATGGATAAGGATTCGGCCGGGACTCAAATCCTGTTCGTTGCGCCTCCTTCGACGTCCACTTTGATTGATCCCGTTATCACGGCTGGTCGCTGGCTGACAACGGGTGACGAGAACGCCATCGTGATCGGCAATCATCTGCTGCGTATTTTTCCCGATCTGAAAGTTGGAGATTGGTTGACGATCGAAATCAATGGCAAGGAAACAAAGTGGCATATTGTCGGTTTCTACACGATTACAGGCAACGTCAACCCTCCGCTGTTGTATGTCAATAACGAGTATCTGAGCAAGGTGATCGGCACGCCTGGACAGGTCTACTCTTTGCGCGTGTTGACGACCGGACATGATTCTGCCACACAAAAACGAGTCAATGATCAATTGCTGGCTTTGTTTAAGCAGCGTGGGATTCAAGTCGGTTCCACCCAACTGGGCGCGGACTTTATTGCGAGTCAAAAGGCATCAACCGATGTTCTGGTTTACTTCATGTTGCTAATGGCAACGTTGATCGCCATCGTCGGCGGATTGGGCTTAATGGGCACGATGAGCATAAATGTTCTGGAACGCACGCGCGAAATCGGCGTGATGCGGGCCATCGGCGCATCCAATCTGGATATTCAAGGCATCGTGATCGTGGAAGGCCTGGTGATTGGGCTCCTCAGCTGGGCAATCAGCATCCTGCTCTCATTCCCCATCACGGGCGTGTTGACCTACGGCGTCGGCATGGCGGTTCTGACTGCACCGATGCCAGCTGTCTACGGCTTGAGCGGAATTATCGCCTGGCTGCTCTTCACCATCATCCTGGCGACCATTGCCAGTGCATTACCGGCAAGAAGGGCCTCACGCCTGACAGTACGGGACACGCTCGCTTACGAATGACGTATGCTGCAAGACGTACATACCCTCTGGCTTTGTAGGTCTTGCTCATTTAAAGCTTATTGGTTGTTAGGATGCATCTTCCATACCCTGCCCTACCACTATTACTAAACACTAACGTGAATAATGGATAACCACCATATGTCATGCTCCCGAAGGACACCTGTTCGGGACGGTATGAGGGGCGTTAGCTGCCCCAAGGCATCTCTACCATGCCGTGTCCGAGACCCTTCGGTCGCGTAAGACCGCTCGCTCAGGGTAACATGATTGTGGTTTTGGATTAAACATTATTCACGTTAGGCACTAACTTTGATTCCGGCTCCTAACCCCGGATTCTTA
>JBGPNQ010000200.1:0-9416 GCA_041487615.1 Anaerolineae bacterium | reverse complement strand
TATCGAACAAGGCAAGCGACTTGAGCGTGCAGGAATTGATATCGGCGTTGTCTCTGCGATCGTTGGGATTTCATCGTATCGCCTGTCTTTTATGGGTCGCGCGGATCACGCCGGTTCGACTACGATGGAGGATCGCCTGGATGCATCACTGGGTGCCAGTGCATTTACGCTCGCAGCGCGTGAGCTCGTAATGATGGATTTTCCGAACTGCGTTGTAAACATTGGGGACATGGAATTTATTCCCGGTGCATTCAATATTGTGCCAGCGCAAGTGGATGTGTCATTGGAGTTTCGCGCTCCCAATGAATCAGACTTCGATCGATTGGATTCTGCACTACTTGCCCTGGCGGATGAAGAAGCAAAGCGATTCGGTCTGGAACTCAAGACTACTTTTCTTGGCAGGCACTCTCCCACTCCGATGAGTGATTCGGTTCAGCGCGCATTCGTTGATTCATGCGAGACTTTAGGGTTGACTCACACATCGCTCGTTTCAGGAGCAGGACATGACGGGCAATCGTTTGCCGGGCTTTGTCCGGTTGGAATGATCTTTGTACCTTCCGTTGATGGGGCAAGTCATTCACCGCGTGAATTTACGAAATGGGAGGATTGTATAAACGGGGCCAATGTATTATTACAGGCGACCTTAAGGCTCGCAGAATAAAATACGTCCTGACACATATTGTGTCAGGGACGTATGAGTCAGTTACTTTACGGGCGCAGGGTGAGCATCACGCCGTTTTGGGAGGGATCGTGAATGAGGAGTCCCTCATCTGTTTGGTTGGAGGGAATCCCGGCTGCGTCGATTCGCCCGACTACTTGATCCAACGCTTCCTGACTCGGCAAATCCACTGTGAAATAGCGCAGACCCACCGCGTCGGCCGGTGCTGGTGCCGCACCCTCGCCCTGCCACGTGTTGAGTCCGAGATGGTGGTGATAGCCGCCCGCTGAGACAAATCCCATGCGGAAGGCCTTTGCCACACCCATCACATCGAAGCCGATGATGCCGTGATAAAAACCCACTGCTTCGTCAATATCGCGCACATGCAAATGGACATGACCCACACGCGTTTCAGGTGGAATCGACTGGTCCAGGCTGTCCTGCTCGCTGAGGAGTTGGAACAACTCATTCACATTGAGCGGTTCACGCCCGTTGCTGAGGGAGCCATCCGCGCGGCGAGTGACATATTCACCGTTTGTCAGGGACCAGGTTCCATCTTCCGGTGACTCGGCATACAATTCGATTCCATTGCCTTCGGGGTCGTCGAGATACGTGGTCTTGGTCATGATGTGATCGGTGGGATAGTTTTCGTATCGCATCCCAAAAAGACGCGCCATGGCGCGTGCAAGTTCACGCTTGTTGGGGAAGAGGACCGCGAAGTGATACAGGCCGGTGACACCGCGATATCGTTTGAGATCCGGCTCTTCGGTCAAGCGCAACAGGTCTGCACCGCCAGCGCCCAGGCCAGCCTTGTTCCCTTCGCGCCAGTGGAGATTGAATCCAAGGGCATGGGTATAAAAGTTAATCTGGTTTTCCAGATTTGCAACGGTAAGCGAAACATATCCCATCAACGTGGCCGGATGGATGGAAAATTCTGTTTTTGTTTGAGTTTGATCCTGAGTATTCATCTCTTTCCTTGTTCTGCACATAACCTTGCGAAGGCTTCGAAGCCTTCGCAAGGTTATGACTATGTCTCGTTCTATTTGCTTACCTGTTATGTCTTTGCGAGCCTGCTGATTGAGTAGAGCGACTGTTTTTCGCGAGCATATCAAAACTAAAGGCGAAGTAACCTCCACGATAGGGAGATTGCTTCGTCGTTTCTCTCCTCGCAATGACATTAACCTAGAATCTTGATCGCGCTGCCCCAGTTGGTGCCGAGCGTGCCCTGGGTGACGATATGCAGTAACTGCATTCCTTCGATCTGGCGGGCGCGGCTCAGTGGGCCGGTGTCAATCGGTCGCAGTCCGCCATCTTTGGCCAATTGAGCAACTTTGTTCTTGGCATCGGCATCGTCGCCTGCAATGAAGACATCGAGAGGCCTTCCATCCACTTGTCCCGAGAGAAGCGTGCCTGCATAGGTTGTATTGAACGCCTTGACCACTCGCGCTCCAGAGACAACTGCCTTCGCCAGATCCTCGGCTGAAGAGGAATCAGCTGCCGTGGCGAGTCCATCGTATGTGGAGTTCAACGGGTTGGCAATATCCACAACAACCTTGCCGGCCAGCTTGTTTCCGAGCTGTCTGGCAAGCTCAAGGTTCGTGCCATACCAGACAGCAAGCACAACCACGTCACCGAGCTGCACGTCGCCCAGGCTGGATGTGGAAACCTTCGCACCATTCTTCGCCGAGCTCTTCACATCTGTTGCGGTCTTTTCTGCGACTTCAGGATTCGCATCCACAAAAGTGACGGAGTGTCCGCCTGCTGCGGCTCGTGTGCCGATGCCGCGTCCCATATTACCTGCACCAATGATTGTTACGTTCATGTTATTTTCTCCTGTATTTATTATTTTTAGTATCCGAGCTGCTCTTTCACGATGATCATCGTGATGCGATCCGGACGGATTTCTTTATTGACGATCAAAATCTTGCTGGGATATGTATGTACGTTGTAGAGTTGCTGCATATGCACATCTTCAAGCGGAACGCTGTATTCTTCGATCCGCCGCAAGCCTTCCTCCAGATCCCTGACCAGTTTCTGCGCGCCCACCACCCAAATGACCTTGCCTGCGCCGGAGGCATACGGTCCCAACTGGCTGCCGGTATTCGATGCGATCAACACGCTTCCATCTTCTGTCACGGCATGGACACTGCCTGCAGCATAATCGGGAGTCCCGCCCAGTTTGCGAATTTCGCGTCCCTGGGTCGCGCGGTCCATGGCGAACATCTTTGGGCGTAACGCCACGTACTTGTCTGATTTATCGATCTGATCCTTGATACCCAGAGTTTCAAGTGTCACGGATGCGCCGAGAAAGATCTCGGCACCTTCGGGTACCAACTCAAAGAACATTCGTTTTGCCTCTGCACCGTTTTCGGCAATGAGCGTTTTGATATTCTTTGCTTCAAGAGCTTTTGCGGTGCGCGCGATTTGTTCATCACCTGCCGGTCTCGCAAACTCACTGCTGGGAGCGATTGTTGTTTCAGTCTCAATGTTTATCACAGTTACATCTTCCTTTCTCAAATAGTTGTTTTTACGAAAATAATATCCAGCGCCCATAGAGCAATGTTCATCTTGACTTTTCCTCTGAGAGTGTGATATTATACAAGTGTCGCCTAAACAACAGATGTTGTCTAATTTACCTTCCTTACGACTTCAGGTCAACCACCAAAACCTCGATTCTGTTGGATAAGCAACACTGGAGCAAAAATGTCGTCTACTTTCCCCGAAGAAAAACTCGACCCGCGCGTCAAACGGACCCGGCAGCTGCTGGAGCAAGCCTTTTTGGATGTTGTCTCCCAGAAGGGATTCCAATCCGTTTCTGTGCAGGATATTACCGGGAAGGCTGGCGTCAACCGCGCTACGTTCTATGCCCACTTCCCCGATAAATACGCGCTGCTCGATTACAGCGTCCGCCAGGGCTTCAGGCAGGAACTCGAAAAGCGCACTCTTAACGTCTGCACCTTCAGCATCGAGAATCTGCGGGCCTTGATCATCACCGTATGTGAATTCATTTCGAATGCGAGTTCACATTGCAATCCCCCATCACCTCAATTTGAATCGGTCATGGAAACACAGGTCAAGGCACAGCTGCAGGAGTTGATCCAAAACTGGATCCAAAAGCTTGGCAGCGACGTGGACCCGAAGATCGCATCCACTGCGACGAGCTGGGCGATCTACGGACTGGCTATGCAATGGAGTCACGATAAGAGCAAAAAACGCCCATCCGCCGAAAAATTCACCGATGATGTATTGCCGCTGATCGCCGGCAACTTAAGTTTGATGCAACCCGCTTGAGAACACGAATCATTTGGGAACGGACAGCATATTTTTATGCTGTCCGTTTTTCCATTGCTGCTTATCTCAATGAATAGCCAGACCATTCGAATGCTTTTGCAGGCTGAAATTCAAATTTCGACTTCAGGCAGTTTTGCGGCACTTTGTGATTTGGTTTATATTTGGACAATTGAAGGAGAGAACCATGAAGACCAATTCCGCCACTGGCTGTCTGGAATTTATAACAACCAAATTATTTCCAATCACGATTTCGCTTTTTTCCCTGGCACTTTCAAGTGTCAACCTATACATCAATTTTTTGCGCTCACCCAATCTCAGTTTTGACATCGCACCCTACGTCAGCCAGGTGATTGACGATGGCAGCGGCAAAGAGGCGTTCTTTATCCCTCTCACGGTCGTTAATCGCGGAGCGCGACCCGGTACAGTGCTATCGTTTGAACTTACAGTGACAAATACTCAAACGAAAAAGGAGGCCAGTTTTTCCTCCCAATATTATGCCAAGTCCGACGAACAGAGAATTCTGGGCGAATTCTTCTCTCCCCTCAGCCTGCAAGGCTACAGCAGCGCGTCACAGACTGTCTGTTTTTATCCAATCGGACTGCTCAGCGAGAGAATCCTTACACAGCCAGGCGCCTATCAATTCCAGATCCGGGCGGTGGTAGCCAACGTTCGCAACAGGTCACAGCAAAGCATGATCCAAACCTTTCACATCAACATGACGAATGAGATGATCGTTGACATGCAAAAAACACCCGACGGCGAATACCCGTTCCCGATTAGAGTAGAGAGCGATGAATAGCCATGCGCGCAAAATTCCCTGTCACCGTGCATTTATTCTTCTTTCGCGCCAATCAAATTCTTTTAATACGTCGCTTCAACACCGGTTATGCAGATGGGCAGTACAGCGTCCCGGCCGGGCATTTGGATGGGGATGAGACCGTGGTTGCCGCGGCGGCACGTGAAGCGCAGGAAGAGATCGGGGTCCAGATTGAAGCGGAGCACATCCAATATTCGGGCGTGATGCATCGCCGGGATGGCGATGAACGCGTCGACTTCTTTGTCAATATCCGGAAATGGAGCGGTGAGCCCGTTAACGCGGAGCCTGACAAGTGTGATGAGATTCGCTGGGCAAATGTTGATGATTTACCCGATAATACAATTCCTTATATCCGGCGCGCGCTCAGCAATCATCAACAGGAAGTCAGGTTCGACGAGTTCGGCTGGTAAGAAAAGCATTGAATTTCAGGAGTTTTCCACATCTTCCCTGCGACGGCGATGGTACTGGCCCTTGTTCCTGTACATTTCATTATCCGCGAACGTAATGACCTTTTCGAGTGACAAACCAGGTTCACTGACTGCCGCGCCCACGGATATGCTCAGTTCAGGTTCACGATAGTATTTGTTATTCATCGCCACGAGCGCCTGGATCCGTTCCATCTGTTCCTGTGCAACAACGATGCTCGTATTTGGCATGATGATGATGAATTCATCGCCACCAATGCGGGCGACAATATGACCGTCATTGATGCTGGCTTTCAATACCTCCGCCAGGCGACGGATCAACTTATCGCCTACTTGATGTCCAAACTGATCGTTCGTCACTTTCAGGTCGTTCAAGTCAATGATAATCATGCCGATGGGATCGCGGCGATTCGCTTCGAGTCGGATCAATGTCTCTTCAAAGAATGAGCGGTTGTAGAGGCCCGTCATCACATCATGTGTCCCAAGATAGCGGAGATATTCCTCCGCTTTTTTGCGGGCAGTAACATCCTGCAGGGCAACAAGCACCCAGCTAAAATCATCCTCCGAACCTGGCATCAGAGTCCATGCCAGTTGCACATGGACAGCTTCCCCGGAAAGAGAGAAGTTTACACTCTCACGATCATAAAATGTTTTTCCATCCCACATATCGGCGAGTTCATTTGCGAAGTGATGCTTTGTGTCGTCGCGGAAAACCTTCTCGAGGTTTGCAACAAGCATCTCCTTGTCCTTCGCCTCGAACAGATCAAGCGTTTTCTGGTTTACGTCGAGGATGCGGATCATACCAACGAAACGGTCCACCGCTTTCGGCTCCGAAGCAAAATACTCCCGCAGGTCCCTCACACCCTGTGCGCGCAGGCGATCGAATTCCTGCTTGATCGCAGTGTAGTCCTCCTCCCACAATGAGATTGGGGCATACATAAAGAGATGATGGAAGCGCGTCTCTGCCTTATTGAGGGCGGTGATATTTTCGATGGATACCAGCACGCACTCCCATGTGGATTCACATTCCGGCAGGATGCGCCAATGCAAACGGATGTCGAGCGCTTCACCATCCAGCCGATAATTGATCCCGTTTCCAGACCATTCCGACTCCCCGTTCCATAAGGCGATCAACTCAGTCCGGAAATGAATGCGCATCTCATCGCGAAAAATTCGATCGAGATTGGAAAGCAACGCCTCTTCGGATGTTGCGCCGAACATGCTGAGCGTCTGACGGTTGACGTGAGTCACCTTGATGCGCCGCATATTGTTTTCAATTTCTTCGGGATGTTCGTCCAGAAATTTGGCAAGATCTGTGATCCCCCTGGCGCGCAGACCATCGAAGGATTCCTTGATCCCGCTGTAATCCTCCTCCCAAAGCGAGATGGGTGCATACTCGAACAAACTCTCGAAATGGTCCCCATTGCTTCCGTTTGACATGAGGCTCTCCTTTCGTGAGGCAGTTCTATTATACGGCAGGCAGGATTTCCGTCTTGCACACAATTTTGAAAACAGGTATAAGAACCTTCGCAAGGAGTATATGGGATATTTACTTCTCGAAGGCGGCGCGGAATTTGGTGGTCGCATGCGCGAACCCGATCTGAAGGCCATCGAACTGGCCGGCGGATTTGATGCGCCAATCCGCATCATTCCCACGGCCGCCGCGCCCGACAATAACCATCAGCGCGCTGGGGACAACGGGATCCGCTGGTTTCAAAGTTTGGGGGCGAAGGATGTACTATCGGTTCCATTGCTCAGCAAGATAAGAGCTGATGATAAAAAGATCGCACAGTCGTTGAGGGATGCAAAGCTGATCTACATGCTGGGCGGTTTCACACATTACCTTGGTCAGACACTGAAAGATAGCCTTGCCTGGGAAGCGGCGCTTGAGGCGTATCACCATGGCGCGGTCATTGCGGGTTCGAGCGCGGGGGCGATGGTGATGTGCCAGTCTTATTTCGATCCCGGCCCGGGACGCGTGCATGAAGGATTAAATCTTATATCGAATTCACTCGTCCTGCCGCACTACAATACGTTCGGGAAATCTTGGGCAGCGAAACTCATAAAACGAATCCCCGATGTGACTCTGATCGGCGTTGACGAGCAAACCGGCATGATGGACGACGGGGAAAACGGCACATGGAATGTGTACGGTCGCGGCTCCGTGACTTTGTATCGCAAGAATCAGGTGGAAAATCACGGAACAGGGAAGAGTTTTTCGCTGTAAAATAGCACATATGTTTGATATTGCCAGCGCCCATTTTGCCTTCCTGGACCTCGAAACAACCGGACTTTCCCCCTGGTTTGGTGACCGTATTTGTGAGGTGGGAATCGTTCTCACCGAGGGGAAACGCATCAAGCAGCAGTTCCAGATGCTCCTCAATCCCGAACGTCCGCTTTCACCCGCGGCAGCCAGCACAAACGGACTCACGGACGAAGGGTTAGCTAACGAGCGATTATTTGCAGATGTTGCGAATGATGTCGCCGATTGGCTCAAAGGGGCGGTTGTCGTCTGCCATAACGCCCAGTTCGACATCCAGTTTCTCGACAGCGAATTCCGCCGTTTGAAGAGCGAGATCCAGATTCCCAATCTCATCGACACCTTGATGCTGGCCCGCCAATATTACGATCTTCCATCCTATAGCCTTCTCTCGATCGCTGAGGCTTTTCACGTGTCTGTGACTGCCGCTCACCGTGCCCTCGACGACGCACACACGGCACGCGGCATCTTCTTCGCCATGATGGACGGCTTGAAGCAACATAATCGACCGCTCGATGAATATATCGGCATTTACAACTCGCCCGTCTGGCCGAACGATGGGATCCAACTCCCCACCGAATTGGGCGAGGCAATCTACAGCAAGAAACGTTTATTCATCCGTTATGTTGACGGCGAAAATAAAGAGACCCAACGCTGGATCACGCCAAAACAAGTGATGGGGTTATCGGACTATGTTTATTTAAAAGCACATTGTCACTTGCGAAATGACGAGAGAAATTTTCGACTGGATCGAATCATCGAAGTCAGGGTGGAAGTGGATGCGTAACATTTGTCATTGCGAGGCGGCGTAGCCGCCGTGGCAATCTCATAGTTATAAGTTACACGAGATTGCTTCGCACTCCTCGCAATGACAGTTGCTATTTCAATTGTTCTTCCAACTCGGCACTTTTTTAGGAGGATATTAATGAATACCTCATTCGTACAATTCGATGGTCCCCGCCTGATACGCCGCGAAGAAGCGTTCGCTTCTGATCGTCTATTCCGCATTTGCTTCGGTATGCCAGAGATCGATAACGAAGAAGAAATACTGGCCAATTACGTTCCACCGCGGCGTGGAGGAACGTATGTGATGGTTCATGAAGGCAAGCCAGTTTCACAGATTGGCATTTTCCACGATCAACTCAAAATGTATGATGGAACGATACGGACCGGCAGCATTGGCGGCGTGTGCACACATCCCGATTACCGCATGCAGGGACTGGCAAGTCGTTTAATGGAACACTGCACGCAGCAATTGTTTGAGGAAGGAGCGCGCCTGATGCTGATTTCTGGAGATGCAGGGGTCTACATGCGCCTCGGAAGTGTGTTCCACGGCAAATTCATGTACTATTCGTTTAAAACAGAACAAGGCAACGGACGACATTCCATGCCGAATGATCCTGTAATTCGGAGGGCAACCCCGGCAGATGTTTTGCTCTGCAGCCGGCTATGTCAGGCGGAGCCTGTTCACTTCGTCCGACCAAATTCCGATTTCTTGCGTGCATTGCAGGATCCGATGAGCGATATATACATTCATGCGGATCAATGGATTATCGAGCGTTCCGGTCAGGCAATAGCCTATCTGTTTCTAGGAATCCCCTGGCATTTGCAGGGCAAGCCAGACTCAGGGATTCGCCAAGTCAGCGAATATGCGGGCAGTCGTTCCGCCTTGGTTGATGCCATCCTAATGATGATGACCACAGGTAACGTACAGGAGCTAAGCTGGCCAATAGCATGGCAGGATGTTGAGCTGCTTCAATTGCTCGAAGGCAATGGGTTTGCGGGGAACATGACAAATTTAGATGGTCATACCCTGCGTATCATAAACTTTCCCAACTTCATGAAGGATTTAAGCCCAATCCTAAGATCGCGTTTGGATGCAAAATTGTCAAGAGGCTTGCACTTTGAACAAAGCGGTCCGTTGTTGGGCGGAATTGGTGATGATCGATATAGAATCAATCGAGG
>JBGPNQ010000199.1:0-9442 GCA_041487615.1 Anaerolineae bacterium | reverse complement strand
TACTCCTTCAAAATCGATTGACCTGGTACATACCCATAAAGTTCTGTACGGTAATCCGATCCTCACGATTTGTCGTTATTTTGTTGAAATGGTACGGGTGGTAAAGGATAATGGATATGTTGTCTTCGATATCATGACCGAGGAATGTTTGAGTAGCGACATATTGGAAAAATGGCATGCCTCAGGCATACAACACGTCTGTAGTATGACCGCAAAGCAGTTTACGATTGATCTATTTGCACAATATGAGTTGAACTATGTAGGTGGTTTTTTTATTCCGCTCAGACCGGGCATAGTAGAGTATTTTGTTTTTAAGAAACAAGCTTGATCTGCTGTTAATGCCATGAGCAAAAACCGATATGTAAGGCTGGCCCTACTATTTATCGCAGCGATCGCAGTTCTTTTCTTAAGTCTATGTCGCGGAGCTGATTCTCCCCCTACAGAGACGCCAACAGCAATACCAAGTAAAAGCGTTGAGGTAACGCCTGTTGCGACGGCGACTGCTGCTATTGCTCAGCCGCCAGCGGACAACCCGATAGGTCTTCTGTTTCGGAATCCTGACAATCCTCGATACTTCACAGATGGGGAAAAGGAGAATGGGAAATATCGAGTGGTCTATCTTTCGGGGTCGCACTTCTGGGACAATCTTCAAGACAGCGGCAAGACAGATCAACTGCCATATCTCTTCAATTACTCAGGCTGGCTGGATTTTCTGCGAGCTCGCAATCACAACTTCTTCCGTTTGTGGACATGGGAACAGGCCAAATGGGTGGTGGAATCCTCCACGCCTTACTACTTCACACCCTTGCCTTATGAGCGTACTGGCCCGGGAAATGCCCTGGATGGTGAACCCAAATTTGACCTGACCAAATTCAATCAAGCGTACTTCGATCGCATGCGGGAACGCATTATTGAAGCGGGCGACCATGGAATGTATGTGTCGGTGATGTTATTCGATGGCTGGAGTGTGTCCTACCCTAAATCCAATAATAGTGCCGCTAATCCCTGGGAGGCACATCCATATAACAAAGCCAACAATATCAATAACATCAACGGCGATCCAAACAATGATAATAGCGGCGATGAGATCAACAAGTTGTTCATCGACGAGGTTACCCGTCTTCAAGACGCATATGTCAGGAAAGTGATCGACACTGTATCTGATCTTGATAATGTGTTATATGAGATTGCCAATGAGAGTAATGGTTGTGGGAGCGAAGTCAATTGGCAATACCACATGATTGATTTCATCAAGAGCTACGAATCCAGTAAAGAAAAACAACATCCGGTGGGGATGACGGTGCCGTATCCCTGTGGAGACAATGCAACGCTTTTTGACAGTAATAATCATGCGGACTGGGTCTCCCCGAATGGAGATCTGAACAATCCGCCAGTGGCGGATGGCAGCAAGGTGATCGTGGCAGACACGGATCATCTGTGCGGAATCTGTGGAGATCGCTCGTGGGCATGGAAGAGTTTCACACGCGGTGAAAATCTTCTCTTCATGGATCAGTATGATGATAGTTACAAGCTGGAAGGGGGAGGGTATGACCTGAACAGCGATGAAAACCTGCGCTACAACCTGGGTTACATCCGCGCGTATGCCAACCGAATGAACCTGGTCGATATGACCCCGCATGGAGAACTGTGTTCGACTGGTTATTGTTTGGCAAATCCCGTCGCTGTGGGTGCTGAATATCTGGTGTTCCTCCCGGAGGGTGGGACAGTTGCGGGCGTTCTAAATCAATTTGGCATTGATAAGAAAGTTAATATTCCCCTGCCATTGGATGATACCGTGAAAGTAGACCTTTCTGCGTCCCCAATAAGACTAATGGTGGAGTGGTTTAACCCGCAAGACGACACTATCATTGACGGTGGTGTAGTCGAAGGCGGGGCTACCCACTCCTTCACTGCGCCTTTCTCAGGTGACGCTGTCTTATATATTTTTGATGTTGAGCTGGCTCAGTCAAAGCCTACATCAACCCAGGCATTGCCTTAACCCTCTATAGGACAGCAAGCATAGCATCTAAAGCTCTGTGCGTGCGTCTGCCTACATGGAGCGAATCTATGAGGTTCACTTTTGAAAGATCTTTTTGGTGATTAATTTATTGACAGAGTCAGAAATCAAAGATGATAAACCGCTGAAGAGTAAGGCAGTGTTTGCATCATGGATTCACATGGATACTTTTATACAAGACTTATTTAGTGATCGAGTCGCTCAATCTGGCAATTCCGTTGCTCTCATTTGTGGTGACGAGCAGTTGACCTATAAGTACTTGGACCGTTATACGAATCAACTTGCATATTATCTGAAAAGGATGACGGTCAAGACAGAATTGCTGGTGGGGATTTGTACCGATCGATCCCTGGACATGGTGGTCGCAATTCTCGGTGTTCTCAAGGCTGGATATGCCTATGTGCCACTGGACCCATCCTATCCGCACGAGCGTTTGATGTTCCTATTGAAAGACGCTTACATCGATATTGTAATCACACAAATCAAGTTTCTTGATATGTTTTCTGATGCAAATGTCAAAACGATTTGCTTCGGTCGCGATTCAGAAGAGATTGAAAAGGAACCCATAACAAAGGTTGCGCGCTCGGTTTCCGCGCAGAATCTTGCATATGTAATTTATACGTCAGGTTCTACCGGAAAACCAAAGGGAGTCATGATCTCGCATTCCAGTTTGGGACACTTTATTCGGATCGCAGGTTGGGCACTGAACGTGAAGCAGGATGACATATATCTTCAAACAGCCTCCATTGCGTATGCTTTATCCGTAAGACAATTGATGATACCTCTTGTAAATGGAGCGACATTAGTCATTGCCTCTTCCGAAGAGACGCACGATCCTTTGCGGTTGTTCGAGTTAATCCAAAAAAGAAAAATCACCCTTATGGATGTAGTGCCGTCTTTTTGGCGTTCCTGTATTCAGCGGTTGTCTGATCTGCCCGAAAAAGAACGGAAATCCCTCTTGGACAACTCGCTGCGACGCATAGTATCCATAGGTGAACCATTGCTTTCCGATCTTCCTCAAGAGTGGATGACTCGTTTTGGAAATAAGGCGAAACTGGTGAATATCTTCGGACAGACGGAAACAACGGGTGTGGTCGCCACTTATACGATTCCACAAGGATTGCCATCTCACGTGGAAATTATCCCAATTGGTCAAAGCGTCCCTGACACCAGGCTTTATATCCTTGACGCTGATCTGAATCCTGTTCAACCTGGCGAACAGGGCGAGTTATGCGTGAGCAATCCCTGCCTTGCGAGCGGCTATTTAAATCGTCCTGATTTGACCGCGGAAAAATTTATTCCCAATCCTTTCCAGGATGGATTAAATGACCGACTGTATCGCACTGGTGATTTCGCTCGAATGCGGGAGGATGGCAATATCGAGTTTTTAGGACGCGGCGATTATCAGGTGAAGATCCGAGGTCAACGGCTTGAACTAGGCGAAGTGGAGGCTGTCATTCGTGAACACGCTTCTGTAAAAGAATGTGTGGTTTCAGCACGTGGCGGAAATCCCGATGATAAATACCTGGCTGCGTACGTCATTCCTGCATTGCATCAAAGTCCGAGCATTTCTGAATTGAAGAATTTTGTCCGTAGACGGCTTCCCGATTACATGATTCCAGCAGCTTTTGTGTTTCTTGAGGCATTTCCACTGACTCCGAATGGGAAACTCGACCGCCTTGCATTACCCGACCCCTTCACGATACGCGCAGATCAGGATCCCTCTCTGAAATCAATTGTAGAACCACGTAACTATGTACAAGAGACCATCGCGGGTATTTGGAAGGATTTGTTGAAGCTCGAGCGCGTAGGAATCCATGACAACTATTTTGACCTGGGTGGTCACTCACTGATGGCTGTGCGAATGTTTGCACGTATAGAGCGAGACCTTGGAGTACGTCTTCCCTATACTACCCTTTTCCGTGCAGCAACGATCTCACAAATTGCGGAGCTTTTGGCCAACGCAAATGATGAAGTAATTCGATGGTCGATTGTGGTGCCTATTCAAACGCGTGGCAGTAAGCCTCCTTTCTTTGGCGTTCATGGTCATGAAGGAGGTGTCCTGTTCTGGCGTGATATGGTTTCACAGTTGCCCAGCGATCAACCATTCTATGCCCTTCAGGCGCAAGGAGTGGATGGTATTCAACAACCCATGACGAAAATCCCTGATATGGCAGCGCTATACATCAGGGAGATGCGCAAGGTTCAGCCACATGGCCCTTACTATATAGGCGGTTACTCAATGGGCGGAGAAATTGCCCTCGAGGTGTCGCAGCAACTCTTCACCCAGGGCGAACAGGTTCGTCTGCTGGTGATGTTCGATACGAAAAATCCACAACGCCCTATTCGTCAAATGACTCGAATTAATGAAGGAGCGCTCATTCCTGATATGGATGCTGTCGTTCGTTCCGGTGTATATCATGTCTTGAAACGCAAGATAACCGGACATTACCTGCGTTGGTCAATTTTAGATCCGCGGGAAAAGTTCAAATATATTTTCAACCAAATCGCCGCTCGGACCAAGCGTTTAATAATTACGATTCCTGTAAAGCTCATTCGTGTGTTTGGAAGGCGTTTGCCTGATTTTCTCCTGCTCCGTTATTTGAGGGAATGTCATAGCGAGGCACTGAACAATTACATACCGATGGTATACCCGGGAAAAGTAACTCTTTTTCGCGCCGTCCAAACTTTGCTGGAAAACCCGGATGATTCTCCGATGGGATGGAAACCGCTTGCTGCCGGCGGCTTGGAAGTTTACTATTTTGAAGCATCTCATGAAATCATGAATCTTGAGTATGCCAAAGATGTTGCCCTGAAATTGAATGAGTGTTTGAGGAACGCGCAATGAGTATTCATCGATTTATTAATATTCTAGTCATCTTCATGTTCTTGTTTGGATTTTCAGTAACGCCGGCCAGTTCTGCAGATTCGACGTCTGTGGCGCTGCCCCCGACCTCCATCGCAACCCAGTTTGGTTCCGTTAGTGGAACAATTGCGAGCCTGGGACTGATCCAGCAGAGCAACACGGATGATGATCCGTCTACATATGTGACGTTCGCCACGCCGTCTTCGCCGCATGTCAGTTATAGCGTATTTCAGCTCTCACAGCCGATTAATCCCAATAACATTTCAACAATCCTTTTCCAGGTGAATTTCAAAGGACCATCAGACACCGTGCAGATCTGGACATGGTCAATTTACAATTGGAATACGGGAATCTGGATTCCACTGGGCGACACCATCGGAATCCCGGAAAATCAATGGAATTCTCTTGTCTTTCCCATCATGGGTTTTTCGAGTTACATTTCATCAACGGGTGAAATCAGGATTCAGTTCAGATCGAACAATATGGATGGGGATGCAAAGTTGGATTACGAAGCGCTTCATCTTACTTACATACCTGTTTCTCCAACCCCCACCCACCCTTCCGCGACAGCCGTTTTGACAAAATCAGGATATACATTTCCCAATACATACACCGCAACAAATACGTTAACGCCGACCAATACATTTACCCCTACGAATACGTTCACGCCAACGAACACCTTCACAGTTACGAGTACGTTCACTCCAACCAAAACACGGACACCGACAGCCACGCGGACACCCACGAAGACGCCAACCAAAACGTTTACGCCAACAAATACACGCACACCGACTGCCACGCGCACACCCACGAAGACACCTACCCCTCCCATCAATGCACCAGGGCCTTTGAAAGTAAGTACCGTCAATCCCCGATATTTTGTGGATCCTAACGGCAATATTGTCTATCTCTCGGGGTCGCATTTCTGGGATAACCTGCAGGACAGTGGGTCGAGCACACTGCTGCCTCATCAGTTCAATTACACGGGCTGGCTGAATTTCCTGCAGGCGCGCAATCACAACTTCTTCCGCTTGTGGACGTGGGAACAGGCAAAATGGGTGGTCGAATCGTCCACATCTTATTATTGGACGCCGCTGCCCTATCAACGCACTGGTCCTGGCAATGCGCTGGACGGAAAGCCTAAATTCAACCTGAATCAGTTCAATCAGGCGTACTTCGACAGGATGCGCTCACGAATCATCGAAGCAGGTAACCGCGGCATGTATGTCTCGATCATGCTCTTCGATGGCTGGAGCATTACCCCGGACAAGGGGAGTACCCAGCACTCAAATCCCTGGTTAGGACATCCCTATAATAGCGCCAATAACGTAAATAATATCGATGGGGATTCTAACAACGACAACAGCGGCGATGAGATTGAGCAATTGTCGATCCCCGCAGTCACTACTTACCAGGATGCTTATGTAAAGAAAGTGATCGACACCGTCTCGGATCTGAATAACGTATTGTATGAGATTGCCAATGAGAGCAATGGTTGCGGTAATGAAGTCAACTGGCAGTATCACATGATCAATACCATCAAGACGTATGAAGCCACGAAAGCCAAACAGCACCCAGTGGGAATGACCGTACCTTACCCTTGTGGAGACAATGCCGACTTGTTTGCCAGCAATGCCGACTGGATCGCCCCGAATGGCGATCTGAACAATCCGCCGGTGGCGGATGGCAGCAAAGTGATCGTGGCAGATACGGATCATCTGTGCGGGATCTGCGGCGACCGCTCATGGGCCTGGAAGGGGTTCATGCACGGCGAGAACCTGTTGTTCATGGATCAATACGATGACAGCTACAAGCTGGAGGGGGGCGGCTACAACCTGAACACGGATGAGAACCTGCGCTATAACCTGGGCTACATCCGTACCTATGCCAATACCATCAACTTGGCGCACATGCCACCTCATGGCGAGCTGACGTCCGGCGGTTATTGTCTTGCAAACCCGGTCTCCACAGGGGCAGAATATCTCGTGTATGCCGAATCGGGCGGCTCTTTCACGGTCAATCTCAGCGCGACTTCCGGCACACTCACTGTGGAATGGTTGGATCCATCCACCGGCGCCAAAACCAATGCTGGCACCGTCAGCGGTGGGGCAACAAGAACCTTCTCCGCTCCATTTACTGGTGATTCGATTCTTTATCTCAAATCTTCGCCGTAAGGATTCACAGTACGGTCCAAAAACCATGCATATCCTCTTTCTCACTCAAATTCTTCCCTACCCGCCTACGTCTGGCCCGAAGGTAAAAACCTGGCATGTCTTGAGATATTTGTCTCGATGCGGGCATAAGATTACACTGGCCTCGTTTGTCCGCCCCGAGGAACTGCCATACATCGATGCGGTAAAGGAAGTGTGTGCCAGCGTCCATGCAGTACCCGTCCATCGGTCCCGCGTGAGCGATGTAGGCTATTTCTTACATTCACTGGTCAGTGGGCGTCCCTTTCTCGTGGAGCGCGATGACCTCTCCGGGATGCGCGCCGTGGTGAACCAGGTTGTCAATTCGGAACATGTGGATGTCATCCACGCGGATCAGTTAACGATGACACAGTTTGCCTTCCCGTTGCATATTGAGGGGGGTAACCAGCCAGCGCTGGTTTTCGATGCTCACAACGCGGTCTGGACGATCACGGAGCGGATGAAGGAAAATGCTCCGTTCTATTTGAAACCTCCATTATGGCTGGAGACGAAACGCGTCAAACGTTATGAGGGCATGATTGTCTCCGATTTCCAGGCGACCCTTGCGGTTACCGAGCCGGATCGTCTCGCACTGATGGATGCAGTCCATTTATATAGTCCAGGAGGAAACGATGGAGTTGTCCCCATTTCTGTGATTCCCATCGCCGTGGATACACATCAGATTCAACCGGTCCCACGTGAGCCGAATTCACTCAACATTCTGACCATGGGTACACTTTATTATCCTCCGAATGCGGATGGTATTCGCTGGTTCGCGCAGGAGGTGTTTCCACTGATTCGACAGACGATACCGAAAGCCACATTGACGATTGTCGGCAAGAATCCACCCAGAGATTTTGTGAGGCTGGCAGAAAACCCTGAAAGCGGTGTGACAGTTACCGGCTTCGTTGAAGAACTGGACCCCTATTTTGGCAGGTCTACATTGATGGTCATTCCAGTGCGCGCGGGTGGTGGGATGCGGGTCCGCATCCTTGAAGCGTTTGCGCGCGCAATGCCGGTGGTCACCACAACCGTCGGACTTGAGGGAATTCAGGCACGGCCAGGCACGGACGTGCTCGTTGCGGACAGCCCAGCTGATTTTGCCCAAGCAGTTATCGGACTGTTACGGGATAAGCTGCTTCAGGACAAATTGTCTGCGAACGGGCGGAAACTTGTCGAAGAGAGATATGATTGGCAGGTTGTGCTCGGTGAACTGGATAAAACCTATGCGCGACTGGCACAAACTTCATTATGAGAATCGCGTATATCGTTCCATACGTTCCAAACAAGATTCGAACCCGATCCTATAACCTCATTTCAAGCCTTTCGGCATTGGGGCACGATGTGGATGTCTTCACACTCGGATCAGGTAAAACAGATATGTTGGATGCCGAGGCACTTCAGGCAAAATGCTGCAAGGTCTATTACCAGCATCAGGCCGTATGGCGATCCCTGCTGAATTCGGCGTTGGCAGTGCCCTCGAGCAGACCTCTTCAGGCTGTATATAGCTTACACCCGAAGCTTACAGCCCGATTGAAGACGTTATTGAGCCCAAACGGAACATACTCCCTTTATGATGTAGTCCATGTGGAACACTTGCGGGGCTCGGGATACGGCGAATTCGTCAAGTCGCAATTCCCCAATATGCCCGTGGTTTGGGATAGCGTGGACTGCATCAGTTATTTGTTCGAGCAGGCGGTAGGTCAGAGTGGGAGCGTGTTTGGAAAACTGATGACCCGCTTTGAGCTGGGGCGGACGCGAAATGCCGAAGGGGAACTGCTCCGTCGTTTCGATCATGTGCTGGTTACCTCTGAAATGGACAAAACTGCCTTGCTGGATACCCTTCCGTCTGAGGCAAAATCAGCGCCGATCACGGTGCTGTCGAATGGTGTCGACCAGGACTACTTCCACGTCAATCCGGATATTGAGCGCGATCCCGTTACGTTGGTTTTTTCCGGTAAGATGAGCTATCACGCAAATATCTCGATGGTGATGTATCTGTTTAAGGAGATCATGCCGCGGCTTTGGGAGAAGCGTCCGGGTGTGCGCCTGGTGGTGGTGGGCAAGGACCCCCCAGCCGAGGTCCGAAAACTTGCTGACGTACCTCACATCCACGTAACCGGAACAGTTGACGACATCCTCCACCTCCACACTGCCATGGCCAAACTTCGAGTTCACATCTTTCTCAGTGGGCTTGACCAAGTGTTCGAGCAGATCTGTGGTCCGAAAAGATCCAAAGCTTGATCTTGAGGGGGCGTAAGCTTGTGTCCAGCGAGAGCAGCTCCAGAAGAAAATCATGGATGGAAAACACATTGGGGTCTCTCCCGTGATTTCAAAGACCACCATGATGCTCGCCAGGAGCCTTCGGGC
>JBGPNQ010000198.1:0-9501 GCA_041487615.1 Anaerolineae bacterium | reverse complement strand
GGTGGAAGCAAAGGCAGGACCGCTCAAGCCGGTTTTGCTCAGACCGACTCCGAGTCCTATTAAAGAGGCGCCAGCGACGACGGCTAATACAATCCGCAGCACCATCTCAAAGATCGGGAATAGACGTGGTCCAATGAGATATTGGTGTGTCTTATACGTGGCGGCGACTTCGCGCGGCGAACCATATTCCTTCAGCAATTCCATGACCGTCGCTTCGTCTGCCGGACCGTCAGCCGGCTTCCGTTCATCCAGCATATCCTCCAGCGTCGAGCGGATCTCAGCCTTGATGTCCGCCTGGTTCTTGCGCGGCAGATATTTGCCGACTTCTGCTATATATCTATCGATCAGATTCATTTTTACTTCCTTCCTTACGATAACATTTGTTTCATGGTCTCAGCCATCGTAGACCATTCACGTTTGAGTTTGGTCAGCACGGCGCGTCCCTGCGTGCTGATGACGTAATAGCGCCGTGGACGGGCTTCGTCCACGATGCGCCAGTCGGACTGGAGCAGTCCCTGCGACTCGAGGCGGCGGAGCAGGGGATAGAGCGTGCTCTGGTCTATCTCCATGCCCTTATCGGAGAGCGCCTTGAGCAGGGAGTATCCGTACTCCTCCTTGCTCAACTGGCTCAGCACCGCAATGGACAGCACCCCGCGTCGCAGTTCCAACAACATGTTTTGTACTAGTTCATCGTTTTCCATTGATCACCTTATTATGGTCGCATTGTACTGTATGTCATACAGTATGTCAAGGATGAAAGTATAAGGTGATAAACAAAAACAGACGGGCTTTCACCCGTCTGTTTTGAACTTGCTGTGAACTATTTATTCTTCTTTTCGCTTTTTAGCAATTTCTCCAGCCTTCGAATGAGCCTGTATAACGGCGGTCCAAGCAGGATGGTTAACAGAATAAATAATATTAAGAGTTCTTCCCATCCGATTGCGAACATTGGCTCACAGGCCAATGTGCTGATGACAAGTGCAAGCAGACCATAGAAGTATTTTTTATTCATCAAACGATTAGTCATCTCGAGAATTTCTGTCAGTGCGAGAATTGTTTCAACGAAGCGACGCCATGGCGAAACAATTTCATTTTCGGTTGTAATAAACAATTCAGCATAAGATTGCTTCGCCACCTCGCCGTTTAAAGCTCGGGGCTCGCAATGACGATACGAAATAATTACTTCAACATCGGCATCTTGATGCCGTGACGTTTCGCGGCGTCGATGGCGATCTCGTACCCCGCGTCGGCGTGGCGCACAACTCCCATGCCGGGATCTGTCGTCAACACCCGCGCGAGACGGGCGGCCGCTTCGGGAGTCCCATCTGCAACAATAACCTGCCCCGCATGTTGGCTGTATCCCATCCCCACTCCGCCTCCATGATGGAACGAAACCCATGTCGCGCCGCCGACCGCATTGATGAGCGCATTCAATATCGCCCAGTCCGAAATTGCGTCCGATCCGTCCTTCATCGATTCTGTTTCGCGGTTCGGCGAAGCAACGGAACCTGAATCCAAATGATCGCGTCCAATGACAATCGGCGCTTTCACTTTTCCGGTGGCAACCAGTTCATTGAATTTGAGTCCGGCCTTTACGCGCTCGCCGTAGCCAAGCCAGCAGATGCGGGCCGGCAACCCCTGGAACGGGACTTTCTCGCGCGCCATCTTCAACCAGCGTTTGAGATGATCATCCTCGGGGAACAACTCCATGATCGCTTCATCGGTCACGTAAATATCTTCCTTATCGCCCGAGAGCGCCACCCAGCGGAACGGTCCCTTGCCTTCGCAGAACAGCGGGCGGATATAGGCAGGCACAAAGCCGGGGAACTCGAACGCATCACTGACACCATTGTTGTATGCCTGCTGGCGGATGTTATTTCCATAATCGAACACTTCCGCTCCCGCGTGCTGGAACTCCAACATGGCGCGAACATGTTTTGACATGGAGTCCATTGCCATCTTTTTGTATCTTTCAGGATCGGACGTTCGCAACTCGTTCGCGGCTGTCACCGATAGACCGGAGGGAACATAGAACAAGGCCTCATGCGCGGACGTTTGATCGGTCACCACATCGGGAATGACGCCACGCTCTGAGAGTTCGTGATAAATATCTGCTGCATTGCCAATGAGACCGATCGACTTTGGGATTTGTCTGTCTTTAGAGTCCTCCACAAGCGTCATCGCTTCTTCGATGTTATCCACCACCATATCCACATACCCGATCGCACGCCGACGTTCTGCGCGCTCGGGGTCCACCTCGACGATGAGACCCACACCTTCATTCATCGTAATGGAGAGCGGCTGCGCGCCGCCCATCCCGCCGAGACCCGCAGTCAGGACAAATTTCCCTTTGAGCGATCCCCAACCTTTGAGTTTTGCCAGCGCGCCGAAGGTTTCATATGTGCCCTGCAAGATTCCCTGCGTGCCGATGTAGATCCAGGAGCCGGCAGTCATCTGCCCATACATGATGAGTCCCTTTTTGGCGAGTTCATCGAAGTGTTCCCACGTCGCCCAATGAGGGACAAGATTTGAATTTGCTATCAATACTTTTGGGGCGTCCTTGTGACTCTTGAAAACGACCACGGGTTTTCCGGATTGGACCAGGAGCGTTTCGTCTTCTTCGAGATTTATAAGCGACTCAAGAATGGCATCGAATGCATCCCAGGAACGGGCGGCTTTCCCGCGTCCGCCATAGACGACGAGGTCTTCCGGTTTTTCCGCCACTTCCGGGTCGAGATTATTCTGGATCATGCGATACGCGGCTTCGCTGAGCCAGTTCTTGCAGGTAAGGTCCGTTCCCCTCGGAGCGCGGACAGTTCTAGGTCCAGACATGCTGCAGTCTCCTTGTTGGAATAAAAAATCCTCACGACAATTATACGCCGCGAGGGGTCAGCCTCATTCGTCCGACAGGTTCGATGTCATTTTAGCCCTTCGACAGATCCACCGATGACATCTCCTGCCGCGAATAGATCCTTTGAAAACTGCGGCAGTGTGGTGAAAGCAATCATGATCAATTTGTGATTTGCCTGGAATACAAGGATTCTCTGGTTTAATTTAATGCCATTTGCAGTTTGTTCAGTTTCGATAAACTCAATGTCAACACCATGGGAATTTTCCATGACGTTTACACCATTGGTCAGTACTTCGATACCGCTTTTTTTGAATTGCTCCTCCAGCGCGCCCGTAACAAATTCCAGCGGCATGGCTCCCATCAGATCATTTTCATAGGCGGTGACATTCAGGTTCGATGCAAATGTATTCTTTACATATTTTGGATTTCTATTGATCGCCACCAGTCGAAAGACCTTTGGGTCCATGTCTTTAAAAGCCTGTGCAGCAGCGGCGAGTTGTGGATTATCCTTTGCAAGTTTATTCATTGCCTCCGCATAATCTTTTTTATTGAATGGGATCACCAGCCAGTCTTCCGGGAGCACCAATCGATATTTATTATCGTAATCGATGAATAAAGTTGTGCCATCCGATTGATCCTCGACCACCACTCCACCGGGCAAAGGTGTTGGCGATGGAGTTTGTGTTTCAGTTGGTGTTGGACTGGGAGTAAACGTGGGACTCGGTGTAAATGTGATCGTCGGTGTCGGGGTTTCGGTGGCAAATAGATTCGGGATGTCGGAAACACCTGAACAGGAAAGGATCGCCAGCGTCAGGAGCAGGACAACCAGCCCCGGTTTGAGAATGGCTTCATTTTGCTTCACGTTTCCTCCTTGAAAAATCCCTCCTGGCCAGGGCAGGCGGGGAGGGATGTGTCGCTTACAGGCCAAATTGATTGCGATAAAAAACTCCCGGTCATTATACGCCGGGAGCGACAAGATGGACTTTTCTATCTGCTCTTGACCAGCAGATCTCCAAAATTGGTCCTCTTGAGCCGTGCCACCAGTTCTTCCTGGGCATCGCACCAGACCGGTTTGATCGGGCAGTTCTCATCGAACGTGCAGCCGCCGTCGCTGCCAACGCATTCGTTCAACTGGATGGGTCCATCAATGGCCTCGACCACTTCAAGCAGAGTGATTTCCCCTGGGTTGCGGGCAAGCGTTACGCCGCCCCGCGCACCGCGTGAAGTATGAAGGAGTCCGGCAATGGAAAGCTGCGAGATGATTTTGGCAAGGAATGAAGGTGGAATGTTTTGTTCCTTGGCAACAGTGCTTGTGGCTGCTCGTTCGCTGCTATTCATGCGTGCGAGATGTAGCACTGCACGGACGGCGTAATCAGCCTGACGTGTTATTTGCATGATGGCCTTCTTTCTACCGCTGTCTGATAAATAACTAAACCTTTGCAGTTCATCTGTACGCTGAATTCAGATTTTAAGTTTAGCTAATGATGCGGTACTAAGTAAAACAGACAATACCTGTCTCTAAAGACGATTTTATTGTCCAGTTTACATTACTGCAAGTGATAGAGGTCACAGATGAATTATGACCTTTTGCGCCAAATTAGAAGGAATGAGGGAGGCTGATTTCGATCCGAACCTGCCGGGCAAGTGACAAAGCCCTCTCTTCAGAGAGGGCGGATGCCGCCTACTCATTACTTATCAGAAGATTTCCCGCCGCCATTTTTACAACGACTGTCAGCGTCCGACCCGCCGATTTTTGAGTGTAGTCCTGTCCGTTTTGCGACCAGCCCGAGCCATGGTTGATGTTCACCGCCGCGCCTTCCACAGTCACTTTGGCGTCCACATTTTCCGGGATGAGCAGACTCAGATTTCCAAAACCAGAGTCGATGGTTACGACGGCGTCCTGTTGCAGTTCACCGCTGAAATCGAGGGTGTAGTTTCCGGCGCCGCCTGAAAATGTCAGCGCCGAAAAATTCGCGTTGGCGAGTCCGGTTAATCTCACGTCTGAAGCGCCCGTCGAATAACGCAGGACCGACATCTCGATCGGATTCGGTTCCGAGAAGGACAGATCCACATCCGAGGCGCCATCCTTCACTTCCAGGCTCTTCAACGACAGTCCGCCGAGTTCAAGTGTTCCATCGTATGCGCCTGCAGAGATGACCAGGTCCATGGGCGCGCTGCCCAGTTTCAAATCCCATTCGTTCTTCATATCTTTGAACGGAGGCAGGCTTTTGAAATCGCCCTGCCTGATCTCGATGTTGTTCCCATCCCGGACGATCTCAGGCTTGAGGTCTTTCACATTGTAGATGGCGGTGCCGTCGACGAGATTCTCCGCGCCGGGGGATAACTTCAACTTGCCCGCGCCGAACGACAGCGATAAACGCGTCTCTTTCGAATCGGGATTTGTCACCGTTATGGAATCTTTAATATCCGGCCCGGGTTTGGGTTGCCTGGGCAGGTCAATACTGAACCCACATGCCACAGAGGCCAGTGAGAGAACAAGAATTGCTGAAATGATTTTTACTTTCATGGGGTATCTCCTTCTGTGGTTCATACGAGGGAGATGCGGGTGGGTTGCAAAAACAAATCCCCCTCTCCTGGTGGGAGAGGGGGATTTGTCACGCCTCCGCTAGTTCTCTTCCTTCGGGTTTGAATTGCCCGTACAGGGTGCTTCGCGAGGGCAAGGACGGGCGCCGCACTGAGCCTGCCGTCTCGCACTTGCGGCATCAGCGCAGCGACCCTGTGGACGAACGGTGCCGAAGCGAAGGGGGTCAATCTCTCTTCACAACCATGTGAAGGCTCACGCTATGATTGGAGATTCTTTGCGGCGTTTATCGATGAACTCACAACGACATCAGATATTCCAAACGGATGTTATCTATGAAGTTCATTGGCAGAAAAAAGTTCTATTTCCCCTATTGGGACAAAGTCTCTCTCATTTTCATAGCTGTAATGCCAACAAACAAAGTTGACAAGACAATCTATTGGATTCAATTTTACAATCGACCTGCTTCAAAAACTTCAACATAGACTTCATCGACGCAAAGGTTTTTGTATGTGGGAAAACTCCAATACCATTCAGATCAAACGTAAAACAGTTTTATGGTTTATTGTGATTCTGATCGCGCTGGCCGGTGTTACGCCGGTTCTAGCAGATTATCTGGGTCCTGACCGTACAGTGACTGAAACAGTTAATTCTTGTAAGGTGGTCCTGTATAAATGTCAATACATTTCATCCAAAGCCATCTGGAAATACAAGAGTGTAAATAGCTGGCTATGCTCAAACGAAAGTCAACCCTGGACAGCATACTCCAGCAAGGCATCCTCCCAGGGTTGTTTTGCTGGAACAGCTGGGGATACACATTGGGGAAAAGTCCAGAGCACGCAGGTGGTAACGAATACATATCCATCAGCCACCATTAGCAGCTCGCTGCAGAACTGTTCATTAAATAACGGTTGGTGCGCCGGTGTCCCTCAACTGGACTTGAGCGCGGACGAACCTGTAGCAAGCTACGACATCATTGGAATTGAAGGCACTTTGAATGGACAGAATTTTGCCTGTCCCGACTCGGATTGTAGTGTGCCATTGCTCGAGGGAGATAACGCACTTACTTATTGGGCGCTTTCATCGTGGGGGGATAGTTCCACGATGGGTACATTGACAGCAAAGGTAGATTCGCAATTGCCTGTTATTGCGGGTGCTTTTAGTGGTGCAGCAGGAGCCAACGGCTGGTATTTGAGTCAGGTATCCTTTGATGGCTCTGCTTCCGATCTAACTTCCGGGCTGGCGAGTTTCACTTGTACATTGGACGGTGTTCCGCCGAGTTCTTGTAATTCCATCTCTGTGAATGGCGATGGAGCACATACGCTTGTACTCACCGCTGCTGACAACGCCGGAAACACACGTGTGTTTCAGCAAAATGTTTCCATTGATACTCAAAGTCCGATACTGAAAGCTACTCTAAATGGCACACTGGGCTCGAATAATTGGTACACCGTTGCATCCCTCAATGCATCTGCAACCGATCCTGTTCCTGGTTCAGATCTGTCAGTATTTGAATACAACATTGACAATACCAGTTGGACGAATTTCCCTGCTTCAGGCCTATTAGCTCTCCCGGAAGGCAAGCATTCTTTGGATCTCCGTGCCGTGGACAATGCCGGGCAGGCTACGTCATCCTCAAAATCATACTGGCTGGATAGTGACGGTCCGGATATAACACTGGACCCACAGGGAACACTGGGATCAAACAACTGGTACATCACCAGCCTCGATCTTGCAGCCTCAGCCAGCGATAACACATCGGGCCTCGATGTTTTCGAATATCGTCTCGATAACAATGTATGGACTCCATACGCTACACCATTAGTTATCAATGAGGGAACACACAGCATCTCCTTTTGGGCACAGGATGAAGCCGGATTGGTCACCGAGATTGATCGCATATATCAAGTTGATAGGCGTCCGCCTCAAATTGCCGGCAGTATTAGTGGGACGCCTGGTTCGAATGGCTGGTATGTGTCAGATGTGACGCTCTCTGCTTCTGCTGCCGACCCGTTACCGGGTTCCGGTATGGACGCGTTTACTTATATTCTTGATAACGCGGCCGAGGCGCCGTTCACAAGCTCAATCACTGTTCCAGATGGATACCACAAAATCCGACTCAATGCACAGGATAAGGCTGGGCTAACCTACTCTACAGACCAAAACATCAATGTAGATACCATCCATCCAGCTCTGATCATAAACACCACGCTTCCAAATTGGATCAGAAACAATGTTTCCTTAAGTGGTACAGCCAGTGATAGTGGTAGTGGAATATCCAACGTTGAAATTTCCATAGATGGCGGGCTAACGTGGCAGGCAGTAAATGGTACAACTTCCTGGAGTTATGACTGGGATACACATAACAGTTCGAATGGTTCTCACAATGTGCATATCCGTGTTACTGACAAGGCTGGGCTAAATACCGAGCAAACGTTGAATGTTGGAGTGGATAATTACGCTCCTAACATTGATCTACCTAACTCATGGTATCAGTGGGAAACCATCAATCTTGACGTTTGGGATAACGACAGTGGGTTGTCCGACGTACGCGTTGAGATCAGTGATCCGGAGGGACACTGGCCAAAGCGCGTGATTCAACTTAATTCTGAACAGTTTCCGTTGGCATTCAAATGGGATCGACGCTTTGGGGATAACACAATCGCTCCTCATGGAAACTATGATGTGGAAGTAATCGCTGTTGATAAATTAGATAACTCTTCTAGCAAATCCGCCACAGTCAAAATACTGATAAGCATTCTTCCACCCGGACCGACCTCGACTCCACAGCCCTATTCTCGTGCCGCATCCACGCCAACACCATCATATACGCCGACGCTGATTCCTTCGCCGACGGAAACTCAAGCAACTGTCGTGAGTGTCTTTGGCGATATTCAGCCAACTGTGGAGACCACCGCGACACCCGTAATCCTGTCCACACCGCGTGCAACTCCAACCCAGACGAGCATACTGGATTGGTTCGAATCCATCTTTGCTCCCAGCGCAGATTCTACAGATCAAGTTACAGAAATAAATTACGCTGACTCGCAATCCACCGATTCCAGATCTCCAGATAGTCAGTCGAATATATTATGGGGCGCAGCCGCAGCAGCCATGGCTGGCTCAATGATCTCCTATGCTCAGGAGGAACGACGCAAAAAAGAACAGGAAAAGGCGGAGGCACTGATTCTCCAAGCGGAGAAACGAGAGAACCGTGAGAAGTTGCACGAACAGAAGATGGAAAAGCTGGAAGCGAAATGGGCACAGGAAAAAGCCTGGGAGGAAGCACGGAAGCCAAAGGATTTCGCAACGGCAGGTGTCTCTGCGAAGATCGATCGCCTTGATGAAAAAGAAGAAGAGGCATGGATTGCCGCACAGGCCGCGAATCTTGCGAGGTTGGAAGAGAAAAAGCAGGCTGAGCAGGAGAAGAAAAAAGCAGAAGATCTTAAAGCTGGACTGGCAGCATATTATAGCGGCCGGAAACAAGGAGAGACTACTACCACGTCACAGGAAAAGTCCTGGTGGGATAAGACTGTTGATTGGATTGACGATCATCAAACCGAAATCGCACTAGGCTTTGGGGTAGCAGTTGGAGTTACTGCAATCGTACTGAGTGGTGGTATTGCAACTCCATTGGTTGCAGCCGGTTGGATGGCAGGTGCCGCCGCAGTGGCAGGAGGTGTAGTAGCCGCCGGAACCATAGCGCTGAATGCCCATTATGAAAGAGATTGGAATGATCACCTGCTGGGAAACATCGTCGCAGCGGGAGCGGCAGCCGCATTGGTAACCGGTGCGGGCTTTATATTTCAGGCTGCAGTGGGAGGAGTGACTACATTTTGCGCAAAGTTTGGCACAGATGTCTGTACACATATTGAGCCTGTTCTTAACGCCGTAGATACCGTTGAGGAAGGCTGGTTAACTGCAAAGTTAGCGTATCAGACCTGGCGTAATGATCCGGCGGCGGCTGATACTGCATTAGAACTCCAAATGGAGCACATGGATGGGGGCATGCCTGGAAATTCCGTTGAAAGGGAATTAAAGGATGAACTTGCCGGCCTTAGTGATGAGGGATTTCAATTAATCGAGCAATATGGCGATGACGTTATTC
>JBGPNQ010000197.1:0-9571 GCA_041487615.1 Anaerolineae bacterium | reverse complement strand
TGAATCTGCGCGACCGGGTTGACCAGGTCTTGACGGATATGGGTAGCCGCGCTTTGTTCTTCGAGATGTGGTTCAAAGAACTGCCCGCGGATGTCTCGCAGGGATTGATCGAACACAGCGGAGATAATAAATATTTTCTCGAGACGATGTCGCGCTTCAAGCCGTTCACGTTGACCGAGCTCGAAGAGCGCATGATCAACCTGAAGGACGTGAACGGCACTGACGCGATGGTCAATCTATATGAGATGATCACAAACCAATTTGCATTCAAATTCGAAACTGACGGCAAGATTGAAAGCATTACCCGCGACCAATTATCAAGCTATTTTTCATCGCCCTCCACAGAAGTGCGTGCCGCGGCATATCAGGAATTGTATCGAGTCTATATTGAAAACTCGACCGTGCTGGCGCAGATGTATATCCACCGCGTGCGTGACTGGCATACCGAAGCCGTGGAACTGCGCGGCTTCCCTTCGCCCATCTCCGCCCGCAATGTGGAAAACGATTTGCCCGATGAAGTGGTTGACACCCTTCTATCGGTTTGCCGAAAAAATGCGAACGTGTTTCAACGTTACTTCAAAATGAAGGCAGAGTGGCTTGGTCTTCCTTCGGGCAGGCTGCGGCGGTACGATATTTATGCACCCCTGACTCCCTCCGGAAAGAAATTTGAGTATGCCCAGGCGCAACAAATGGTTTTGGATAGTTATTGCGCTTTTTCGCCGGCGGTTGCAAAATTAGCCGAGCGCGTCTTCGATGAGAATCATCTTGATTCAGAAATCCGCCCCGACAAACGCGGCGGTGCATTCTGTTATGCCGTCAGCCCGGAATGGACTCCGTGGGTGATGATCAATTACGATGGTCGTGCCCGTGATATTGCAACGTTGGCGCACGAACTGGGTCATGCCATCCATGCGATGCTTGCGAATCAGCATTCGGTCCTTACGCAACAGGCGTCATTACCTTTGGCAGAGACCGCCTCCGTTTTTGCCGAAATACAGTTGACCGATCAACTCTTGAAACAGGAAAACGATCCATCTGTACGACGCGACCTGCTTGCCAATGCTTTGGATGACGCCTACATCACGGTCATGCGGCAGGCATATTTCACGATCTTCGAAAAAGATGCCCATGAAATGATCAACGAGAATTGTTCGTTGGATGAACTCACCGACCACTACCTGGATAACCTCAAGGAGCAATTTGGCGATGCAGTGGAAGTGTCGGATGAATTCAAATGGGAGTGGCTTGCAGTGCCGCATTTTTATCGATCACCGTTCTATACGTACGCTTATAGTTTCGGTCAGTTGCTCGTGCTGGCCTTATATCAGCAGTATCGCATCGAGGGCGAATCATTCATTCCCAGGTATTTGAAAATCCTTTCATATGGTGGATCGGAGTCGCCTGCAAAGATCCTTGGCGAAGCCGGGCTGGATGTGAACTCAGCCGCCTTTTGGCAGGCTGGATTTGATGTGATTCAAAATATGATCGATGAACTGGAAAAAATATCGGCAGCCTAAGGTGAAGACAGAATTCTTGCGCCAGAGTGCACAGAGATGGTTGAGAAAAAAGACAAAACTCATTTTCTCTCTGCGGAGCCTCTCGCTACCAAACCATGATGACCAGGAGTCTTACAAGTGACAACAGCCAATTCCGCTTCACCCTCCCCGTTTGCAGTATTCAAAAATCGGAGTTTTTCCCTGCTTTGGACCGGTCAACTCGTCTCGACGATGGGCAGTGCCCTGACCTCGCTTGCCGCCTCCATTTATATCTTTCGATTGACGGGTTCTGCTCTGAGTGTGGGGCTGATGCTGATGGCAACTGCCGCGCCCAGCCTGCTGGTGGGACTCTTCGCGGGCGTCTTCGTAGACCGGTATGATCGCAAGAAGATCATGATCACAGCAGACATTCTCCGTGCAGTGTTGATTGCGTTGGTCCCAATCCTTGTCCCGTTAAATGTAATCTGGCTGTATGTGATCGTGATGCTTACCAGTGCCATTGGTCAGTTCTTCGATCCGGCGCATGAAAGCATGCTGCCCGAGGTTGCTTCAGACGAAGAGCTTTCCGCTGCCAATTCCTTAATGGCGATCAGCGGATTTGGTTCAACCGCGATCGGATTCGCGGCAGCAGGATTCATAGCTTCGGCAGCAAATATCAATTGGGCGTTTTATGTTGATGCGTGCACGTTTGTTTTTTCAGCGGTGTGTGTTTACTTGATCCGAATCAAACCAATCCGAGCAGAGGAGGAAACCAGCATTGCTCATGTAATCAAGAATCTGCAGGCCGGTATCCGACAACTGTTCAGCACGCCAATTCTGCGGTCATTGTTCTCGGTACAGGTGCTGGTGTTAATCTCTTTCGGCTTGTCAAACACATTGTTATTACCCTTTGCATTGAAGGCGTTGAACGCGACCGAATTCGAATACGGCTTGCAGGAGGGACTGACTTCGATTGGCTTTGTGTTGGCAAGTCTGTTGATGGCAAAGGTGTTCGACCGCCTGCAAGCCGGCGCATGGCTGGCGATCAGTTTTCTTGGCATGGGGCTGGTCGGCGTTGTTTATTCGTTCCTGCATTCCGTTCCACTGGCCATTGCATTGATAGCATTCTCGGGTTTCTTCAACGCCCCGTGCTCCATCGGGCGGCGCGTGATCGTGCAACGCAATACCCCTCCTGAAATGCGCGGACGTGTAAGCAGTGCGTTCTTTGTGGCACGCGACGTGTTATTCCTGCTCGGGATGAGCGCGGCAGGACTGGCAGACTTCATGGACGTTCGATTGTTATATCTCATCAGCGCGTTGATGTTGGTCCTGGCAGGGATTGCGTTGTCCTTCCTGCCGGAGCTGGGACAATCGCGCGCCCAGTGGAAACGCACAATTGCCCTGCTGAGAGGAGTCGAAGCGGCGCCCAGGCTCGGGTCAGGCCGATCGGCCACGACGCTGGAAGTGGAGCGGTTTATCAGTCACATGCCAGAGTTGATGGGAATGAGTCTCAAAGAGCGCGCGCAGTTGGCGTCTGATACCTTAGTCGCAGAAGCGCCGGGCGGAAAGGTCGTCACCTATCGCGGTGAGGCGAGCGACGCGGCGTATTATATTTTGAAGGGCAGTGTAGGCGCGGGATATGTGAAGGACGATGAATATGTCATCCTGCGATATTTACATGAGGGCGATTTCTTTGGCGAGGTGGCGGCCCTGACAGGGATGCCGCGCACGGCCAACATCATCACGGAGGAGGATAGCGAGTTCCTCGTCATTCCATCCAGGGTCATGAAGAAGTTGACGCAAAAGTATGCGGCGCTGAACGTGAAGCTGCATACCACGATTGGCGAACGCCTAAGTCTGACGGAACTGCCGCGCGGTACCGGTTTTGACCAGCAGCTGTTGCGCGACTTGCGGACGAGCCAGCCTGATATGCAACCAGAACCTGCCGCGGCGTGAGGTTACGGTATGATTGGATTTGGAAAAACGCCATTGTGAAATTACGATCACTTCGCAATGTCATTCTGAGCGAAGCGAAGAATCTCTACCGCATTGCAAGAGACCCTTCGCTATCGCTCAGGGTGACACGCTTATAGTAAACACAAACCAGAGGATTGAGGAGCAACGGGTATGGCAAAGACGTCATCAACCGTAAGCACGGCTGTTAAGCAGGGGAAGCAAAAGCCCAGGACTGTACGCAAGTCATTGAAGGTGAAACAGCCAAAAATTCAATTGGAGACAAAGAAGAAAGCCTCGCGACTTGGTGCGGCTGTGAAAACGACTCGGGTAGACACAAAGCGCCAACTGAAAACCCAGAAGGCGTTGTATGAGATCGCGGACGTTGCCAGCGCTGTGACGGATATGCAATCGTTCTATAAGAAACTGCACAAGATCGTGGGGAAATTGATGTATGCTGAGAATTTCTTTATCGCGCTGTACGATGAACAAAGCGGATTGTTGAGTTTCCCGTACTTTGTAGATGAAAAAGATGAAGCGCCTCCAACCCAGCCGTTGACCAACTTTCACGGTATGACGGGTTGGGTGATTCGCACAGGCAAAATGTTGGAGCACGGGCCTCGTCTGTTTACTGAATTGAAGGCAAAAAAGGAAATAGAACTGGTACGTACCGTAGCGGGCGATGGGATGGGCGCGCCTCTTAAAGCGGATGGCAAAGTACTCGGCGCTATTTTCGCACAGAGTTATACCGAAGGGATTGGCTATACAGATCAAGATGAACAAGTTCTGGGGTTCGTCGCGCAACACATCGCTACCGCATTGACGCGAGCTCGCGCAATCGAAGCGGAAAGGCTACGCACAGAAGAACTCGCCATCCTCAACAGTGTGCAGGAAGGGCTGGCTTCCAAATTGGACATGCAGGGTATTTACAATTTGGTGGGCGATAAGCTACGCGAGATATTTAATGCGGACACAACCGCGATCTTAAGTTATGAGCGCGAGAAGCAATCAGTCTACGCTCATTACTATGTGGAAAGGGGTCAGTCTTTGCCGCCTCAGGCACTACCTCTTGGGCAAGGTCTGTACATGAAAATCATCCAATCTCGGCAACCCTTATTATTTGGAACACAACACGAATGGTTGAAAGCAGGCGCTGTTATTGTTAATTCGCCAGGTCAGGACAGGGAACTGAATGAGTCGTATCTCGGTCTGCCAATTGTGCTTGGCGATGAAGTGACAGGGGTTGTGGCAATACAAAGTTACAAGCAGAATGCCTTTGGCGAAAGCGAACTGCGATTGTTGACCACGCTTGCCAATGCCATGAGCGTGGCACTGCAGAACGCCCAATCGTTCAAGGCCGAACAGGAGCGCGTCACCGAGCTGCAGATCATCAACTCCATTCAGCAGGGTCTGGCTGCCGAGTTGGATTTTCAGGCGATTGTGGATCTGGTCGGCGATAAATTGTGCGCGGTGTTCAACACGAATGACTTTGCCATCCGCTGGTACGATGAAAAAACAAATCTGGTTCACTTTCTTTACGAATATGAACATGGAGAACGGCTCAACATCCCACCTGGACCTCCCACCCCGGGCGGATCTTTTGAACAATTTCTGAGTGATCGTCAACCAATTATCGGAAACACGCTTGAAATCATGGCAAGAACCGGCGGCACATCGGTTCCTGGAACTGACACAAGCAAATCTCTCGTGAGTGTTCCCATCATCACCAGTGACCGCGTGATCGGCTCTTTGCAAATTGAAAGCTACGAACGCGAAAACGCGTACGGCGAATCCGAACTGCGCCTGTTGACCACCATCGCCGCTTCGCTGGGGACCGCGCTCGAAAACGCGCGTCTGTTCGATGAGACTCAGCGCCTGCTCAAGATCACCGAAGACCGCGCTGCGGAACTTGCGGTGATTAACCGGATTCAAGAAGGGATGGCGGCTGAGCTGGACTTTCAAACCATCATTGATTTGGTGGGCGACAAATTGCGCGAAGTATTGAATACAGGCGAGATTGGCATCCGCTGGTTCGATGACAAGGAAAAACTTATTCATTACCTGTATGAATATGAACATGGTGTCCGCTTATCAATTCCAGCTGAACAAGCCAAGATAAGCTGGGAGGGCCTAACTGCGCGGCGCGCACCAAACATCCGCAATACTGCTGCAGAAGTAGCACAGGGTGGAAATTTGCCCGGAACAGATAGCGCCAAATCCAGCGTGCAGGTACCTATTATCGGAAGCGATCGGGTACTTGGACGTATCATCGTGGAAGATTACGAAAAAGAATTTGCTTTTGGCGAATCGGAAGTGCGTTTGCTAAGCACGGTCGCATCCAGCATGGGCGTTGCCTTGGAAAACGCGCGTCTATTCGACGAGACGCAGCGCCTGCTCAAAATCACCGAAGACCGCGCTGCGGAACTTGCGGTGATCAACAGTGTCCAGGGAGCATTGGCTGCGAAACTGGATATTCAATCCATCTATGACGCAGTGGGAGCCAAACTCAGCGAAATCTTCCCTAATGCTGACGTGGGTATTCGCGTACTGGATTCCCAGACAAATCTCGTTCATTTTCCCTATGCAGTGGAGAGAGGCAAGCGGCTGCAACTCCCGCCCATGCCACTTGAACAGGAAGTGATTAGCCAGCATGTTCTCAGGAGTCGTCTGCCTTTGCTCGTTAATGAGAATTTGGTGCAGGAAACTCATCAAAAGTATGGAGCCATTACATTGCCGGGAACAGAAGCCGAGAAATCAGCGCTTTGGGTTCCCTTGATTGTCGGCAACGAAGATCGGGGCTTGCTTGAATTGATAGATATGGATCGCGAGCATGCCTTTAGCGATTCAGATGTGCGCTTACTTCAAACCGTCGCTAATGCGATGAGCGTCGCGCTCGAGAACGCCCGTCTCTTCGATGAGACCCAGCGCCTGCTCAAAATCACGGAAGACCGTGCCGCCGAACTTGCCATCATCAACAGTGTGCAAGCTGCCCTCGCCGCGGAACTCAACATTCAAGGCATCTACAATGCGGTGGGAGACAAGATCCGCGAGATTTTCCACAATACGGATATGAGCATCCGCATTTATGACCCGCAGACGGGTCTGATCCATTTCCCATATGCTTACGAAAGGGGGGAGCACCTCACCATTGATCCTACCCCAATGGGAGCTACAGGGTTCGGTTCTCAAGTTATTCGTACTCGCCAGACGATCGTCATCAATGAAAACCTGGCGCAGGAGATGGAGAAGTATGGCAGCTATCTCCTCCCCGGCACTGAAGCCGAAAAATCACTGGTTATGGTGCCGCTGGTGGCAGGCGACCAGGCGCGCGGGCTGATCAATCTGATTGACATGGAACGCGAGAACGCCTTCAGCGAATCGGATGTGCGTCTCCTGCAAACCCTCGCCAATGCGATGAGTGTCGCGCTCGAAAACGCCCGTCTCTTTGACGAGACCCAGCGCCTGCTCAAGATCACTGAAGACCGCGCCGCGGAAATGGCAGTTATCAACAGTATTCAGCAAGGGCTGGCCGCCGAGTTGGATTTCCAGACCATTATCAACCTTGTCGGCGATAAATTACGCGAGGTGCTTAATACGGGTGAGCTTGGCATCCGCTGGTATGAACCAGACGCAAATCTCATGCATTACTTGTATGAGTACGAACATGGCGAACGCATTTCCGTTCCCAGCGCAGCTCCCACACCAAAAATATGGGAAAACGTGGTGCTCACTCGCAAACCAGTCATCTTTACCTCATTAGCAGAAATGATGGAAGCGGGAAGTGTAACAGTGCCAGGGACTGACCAAAGTAGATCCTCAGTTTATGTGCCAATTGTGGGTAGTGACCGTGTGCTTGGGACGATCATCACCGAAAATTATGACAGAGAGAATGCGTATACTGAAGCGGATATCCGCCTGTTGACCACGGTCGCGTCCAGCATGGGTGTGGCTCTCGAAAACGCGCGTCTCTTCGATGAAACCCAACGCCTTCTCAAGGTCACCGAAGACCGCGCCGCCGAACTTGCCATCATCAACAGTGTGCAGGCCGCGCTTGCCGCTGAACTGAAGATTCAAGGTATCTACGATGCGGTCGGAGATAAGGTACGGGAGATCTTTAACAAAGCAGATGTGGGAATCCGTATCTATGACTCGCAAACGAATTTGATCCATTATCCATATTCGTACGAAAATGGGGAACGGATCGCGATTGAATCTGGACTGCTGCCTGAAAGAGGCTTTGCTTATCACGTGATACGCACACGCGAGACGATATTTATTAACGAGAACATGTTAGAGGAAAGCGAAAAATATGGCAGCTACACACTGGCTGGCACACTTGCGCCAAAATCGATGGTGATGGTTCCATTGGTAGCGGGTGATCAGGCGCGTGGGTTGATCGATCTGGTGGACATGGAGTACGAACAAGCTTTTAGTGAATCGGATGTGCGCCTTCTGCAAACGCTTGCCAACGCCATGAGCGTGGCGCTCGAAAACGCCCGTCTCTTTGACGAGACCCAGCGCCTGCTCAAGATCACGGAAGACCGCGCCGCTGAACTTGCAGTGATCAACAGCATTCAACAGGGGCTCGCCGCCGAGTTAAATTTCCAATCCATCATTGATCTGGTAGGAGATAAATTGCGAGAAGTGTTGAAGATGGACGAGATCGGCATCCGCTGGTATGACGCGCAGACGAATCTCACACACTATCTGTACGAGTATGAACATGGTCAGCGTTTGTCGATCCCACCAGGTGCCCCGCAGAAGGGCGGAGCCTTCGAAAAGATGATGGTGACCCGAATGCCAGTGGTACGCAATACCGTTGCTGAAGCCGAAGCGATGGGTGTCACCACGGTGCCGGGTACGGACAAAAGTAAATCCGCTGTGCAGGTGCCCATCATCGGCAGTGATCGAGTGGTTGGGTCGATTATTGTGGAGGATTATGGTAAAGAGTATGCCTTCCGTGATTCAGATGTGCGCTTGTTGACAACAGTCGCCGCATCGATGGGTGTCGCGCTTGAGAACGCACGCCTCTTCGATGAGACCCAGCGCCTGCTCAAAGAGACCGAGCAACGCGCGGCGGAACTTGCCATCATCAACAGCGTGCAGGAAGGCCTGGCATCCAAACTGGATATGCAATCCATCTTCGATTTGGTCGGCGATAAGATCCAGAGTATGTTCAATGCGCAATCGGTCCTGATCAGTTCATTCGACCACGAGAAACAAGTCTCGCGTTTGGATTATGGCTTTGAAAATGGGGAACACATATCGGATGATGAACTGTTGCCATTCAGCCCAATGAACAAGCATCTTATCTCCACGCGTCAACCCGTGGTGATCAACGAAAATAGTGTTGAAGCCACCAAACAATATGGATTAAAGACCGTGGAGGGAACGCAGGCACCCAAGTCTTTGATCTATGTTCCGTTTGGTACAGGCAATCAGGTCAATGGGTATTTCAGCCTGCAAAACTTTGATCGCGAAAACGCCTTCGCAGACTCTGATGTGCGCCTACTACAAACGCTGGCGGGCAGTATGGGTATCGCACTCGAGAATGCCCGCCTCTTCAATGCCGAGCAACAGCGCGCCCAGGAGCTTTCTGCCATCAGCACGATCAGCCAGGCCCTCGTGGCAGAGACGGACCTCGAAGCCATGATCCAGCTCATCGGGAGTCAGACGCGGGATGCGTTCGATGCGGATATTGCCTATGTGGCGTTGCTCGATCCGCAGGCGAATCTCATCCGCTTTCCGTATCAGCATGGCGAGAATTTCACCGTCCTGAATTTGGGCGAAGGGCTGACAAGCAAGATCATCGAATTAGGCGAGCCGCTACTCATCAATAAGGATATCCGCGAACGCCGCGAACAATTAGGCACCGCGCTGGTCGGCAGGGAATCGCTTTCCTATCTGGGGGTGCCGATCAAATCGGGCCGCGGGACTATTGGCGTGTTGAGCGTGCAGAGCACAACCGAGGAAGGTGTTTTCGACGATGATGATCTGCGCTTGTTAACGACGATCGCTGCCAATGCAGGCGCCGCACTTCATACCGCGCAATTGCACGCCGAAACCCAGCGAAACGCCCATCAGATGGCAACCATCGCCAGTGTGGGACGTGAACTCTCAGCAACACTAGAATTGAATATGGT
>JBGPNQ010000196.1:0-9613 GCA_041487615.1 Anaerolineae bacterium | reverse complement strand
GGCACTCAAATTTGGAAGATTACTCACAACGGTGTGGACACACACCCAATCCACTTCCACTTGTATGACGTGCAAGTGCTCAACCGGGTCACGTGGGACAACATCATTATCCCGCCAGATGCAAATGAGCTCGGCTGGAAGGACACCGTAAGGATCAGTCCTCTTGAAGATACGATCGTGGCTCTCCGCCCGATTGTCCCCAGCGTGCCCTTCGAGGTGCCAAACTCTATCAGAATGCTGAACCCAATGATGCCTGCTGGCGATACCTCGCAGTTCAACAACATTGACATAAATGGCAACCCAACGGCAAATATTGTTAACCAACTAGTCAACTTTGGCTGGGAGTATACCTACCATTGCCATATCTTGAGCCACGAAGAAATGGACATGATGAGGCCCGTTTCGTTAGCAATCCCACCGGTTAAACCTACGGGATTGGCTGCTGCAATCAGCGGCGGCACAGCAAACCCTGTCGCGAACCTCAGCTGGAACGATAACTCCATTGCGGAGACATCCTATGTGGTTCAGAGAATGTTGTCCGGATCAGGGACCTGGCTCGATGTTACGACCATCCAGTCACCGCTCGATCAGCCCAACACAACCGGCGTAAAGACGTTTGCCGATACAATCATCCAGGCGAACACAGGCTACCAGTACCGGATCGTTGCCAAGAATACGGTTGGCTACGGTGGTGCCTTCCCGTCCATGACAGTCCAGTCTGTTTCAGACACTGTGACCGTTGTGCCGCCACCGCCCGCCGCGCCCACCAATCTGGTTGCCACGGCGATCTCTCCAACTCAGGTGAATTTGACCTGGGTCGACCATGCCAACAATGAAACCGGCTTCACGATCGAACGCGCTCTCGTTACTGGCGGCGTCACCGGAGCATTCACTGCTATCGATGGCGTTGGGCCGAATATCACCACCTACAGCAATCTAACGGTCTCAGCCAACACAACGTATGCCTACCGAGTTTTTGCCTTCAACCTTGGCGGAAATTCACAGCCAAGTAACGTGGCTACGGTAACAACGCCGAACTTTGGGACCCTGGCGCCCAGCAACCTGACTGCAACACAGTTGTTTGGCCCAACCCGCGTCCAGCTCTCCTGGAGAGACAACTCCAACAATGAGAACCTCTTCCAGGTTTGGCGTTCAACCAACGGTGGCGCATTCTCCCTCTTGGCAACCGTGAATAGAACCGCTGCTCAACGCACAGCAACAGGCGCTACTATAACGTATACCAATAACACCAGCCTGACCCCGGGCAACACGTATCAGTACTATGTGATCGCCGTAAACACGGTACCGAATCCTGATCAGGCCTCGGCTCCTTCGAACACAGTGAGTGTCACGATCATTGGTGTTCCTGCGGCGCCGTCCGGACTCACAATCCAGGCAGTTCGCAATGGCACATTCGATATCGTGAACATGTCCTGGGTGGACAATTCGAACAACGAAACATCCTTCACCGTGCAGTGTGCGACGAACTCTACGTTCACCGCGAACCTGAACACCTTCAGCAACATTGCTGCGAACTCCACAACGTGGAGCTACGTGAACGCACCGCGAGGCCTCCTCTTCTACTGTAGGATTCAAGCGGTCAATGCTGCGGGTGGCTCAGCCTGGTCGAACGTTGGCAGTGCAACCACACCGTAAGCTGTAATACAATCATCCGGCGTCAGTATTTGCTGACGCCGGATACGGTAATCCGTCGATGAGTGTCCTTCATGCCAAATTGAGTTGGCAGCTGGACACTCATCAGTGGTTAAATCCTGCTTTAGTTGCGAGTGCAGAGGCCTTGCAACGGTTGCTTTAGAAAGCCATGGCCCTTGCGAAAATCCTTCACAGGGCTGAACTTCTATATTCTGCACGAAGCACTGATTTGTTGTCAGAAATCATGGGGTTGGAAACAACGGCGAATCCAGCCTGCTTCATCATGATGATCCTTCCTGGATGACAATCGTGGTTCTGAAATCTCCTGAGTATTTTCACCATCCGGGCTGCGGTGACGTCCCAAAAGCTTCGGGAGGGCGGTGCCTCTCCTGCTTCTGTTTGGTTGGAAAGATGGGCATATCGATAGTCGCCGCATATTTGCAGCACGAAGCGGCCACGTATTTTTTACGTGGCCGCTGAATCTTAAACTTAGGAAGTTTTTACTCTTGTTGAGGAGGGTTATTAAATGTATTTTTGAGGTGTAATAAATATATTACATTATTACCAAGTTCTCTTTTGATCGAATCTGATTTGCACAATCAATTCAAAATTCAACTGGAAAGGAAGGTGGAAAATGCGTTCGCAAAAAATAGATCGCCGGGAATTCTTGAAATCCGTAGGCTTGGGTGCTATTGCCCTGTTTGGCAGAACTCTGCTACCGGTCCACAAGAGCACATCCATGGAACCCTTTGTGCCCGATGCCGAAGTCTCGATCACTGCCCTGGAGAAATATGTTCAGATCCTATCTGGGGCACAGACGAAGGTCTGGAGTTATGAAGGCCAACTGCTGAGTGGTTCCGGCGTGACTGTGCAGAATCTCTCCGATACCTATCTCGGTCCAATCCTGCGCGCACGAAGCGGTACGAAGGTCCGTATCTATTTCCATAATAATCTTGCCGAAGATAGTGTCCTGCATCCGCATGGACTGCGCGTGCCGGAAGATTGTGACGGTCAGCCGATGCAGGCCATCGCACCGGGCGAGACGAAGATCTATGAATTCAAGGTGATCGACCGCGCCGGTCCGTATTGGTTCCATCCTCATCCGATGGGACGCACTGCTGAACAAGTCGCGATGGGCATGGCGGGTTTGTTCAATGTATGGGATTCTGAAGAGGAAATCGCCGTGCCGGGCGCCAGCACCGGAGCGAATGACTTGCCTGTGATCATCCAGGATCGCAACTTCGACAGCAACAACCAATTCCTATACAATCCAAATATGTTGTGGGGATATTTGGGCAGCCGCATCCTCGTCAATGGGAAAGCAAACGCCTCCTTCTCACTGGAACCGCGGGCCTACCGACTTCGTTTGCTCAACGGTTCGAATGCCCGCACCTGCAAGCTGGCCTGGAGCAATAACATGCCTCTGAAAGTCATCGGCACAGACGGCGGACTTCTCCCGGCTGCGGTTTCCAAAAGTTATGTGATGTTGATGCCTGGCGAGCGCGTTGACATATGGGCAGATTTCAGCTCTGTTGCAGGGAAGCAGGTGATTCTCAAGAGTCTCTCCTTCAACCCCGGTGGCATGATGGGTGGCGGAGGTGGCATGGGTGGTGGTGGCGGAATGGGTGGAGGAGGCATGGGCGGCGGCGGGATGACACTTGCACCTGGCGCAAGTGCAGGTGTGGGATCATCACTCGCAAACGGGGCCAGTTTCAACATCCTGACGGTAAACATTGGACGCAAAGCCACCCTCAAGCCAGCCCTGGGTCCGCTGCCTGCGATCACACAGCATTATGATGCGAGCAACGTATCCAACTTCAACACGCCTGTTCCCTTTGTCCTGGCGATGCAGATGGGAATGACCTGGACGATCAATGGACGTGTCTATGAGCCCATGGATGTTGCCGAGGATGAGATGGTCTATCGTGATGTGCCGATTGCCTGGGAATGGATCAATAACTCACCTATCCCGCATCCGATGCATATTCACAATTGTATGTTCCAGGTCGTCAAACGAACGCCACCATCCTCCACCAGCAGTTACAACACCGTCAATCAGGGATTCCTCGACAGCGGCTGGAAGGATACTGTGATTGTCTGGCCCGGCGAGAAGGTCAAGATCGCGATGACATTTGGACCGCACATGGGCATGTACATGTATCACTGCCATATTCTGGAACATGAAGATATGACGATGATGCGCAACCTGATGATCATGGATCCTATGATGCCGGGCATGTAACTCATATAGGTTCAAAGCTGACTCAAGCGCCGGTGAAACAGAAATCCCATTAGGCTCTCTAATGGGATTTCTGTTTATGGTTGATCTGAACTTACTCACTGACCCAAATTTTCGGGTCGAAAACAGGGCTGGTAATCGTTGCCGAGGATCAAGAGATAATTTGATTTGCTGTTAGGGTCGGGTGAAGGAATCAAGCTGCCAGGTGATAAGCCCAGCACGTTGATGATGGCATCCCTTTGGGCCCCGTCCTGGGCCGCTGTTTTATCGATGAGCACCGAGTAGGCGTAATCCTGCCGGTCGGAGGGAATGATATTTGTCTCGTAGCCCGCGTAATTGAGGCGCGTTGCTGCGAGCGAATCGTAGCCTGTGATGGATGTGCCGTTCATGATATCGATGGTGATGGCCTGCCGCTCGACAGTTTTTGTCGAAGCGGAGAGCGCCTCGGTTAACATCTGTTTCAACGCTTCTTCATTAGGCAGCAGCACATACGCGCCGCCATCCGTGATCCACGAACTGACATACGGTGGGCGGATGTAGTAACTGCGGATATCGGCGCTCGTCATCTTTGGCGCATACAGGGAAAGCTGCAGGAGGTCCACCAGATTCAAATCGGTATCTACTGTGTTCTTTAGATCGTTGTATAGCTCGGGAAGATGTTTCAACGTCCCAGCTTGTAAAGCCTGTGAGAATAAGGCCCGCAACACTTCCTGTTGTCTTCGACCTCTGTCGAAGTCGCTGGATTTTTGCCGTGAGCGCGCGTACCAGAGTGCGAGATCGCCGTCCATGTGAATGAGACCGGGTCCAGTTGTATAGAGAAACCAGTTGTTCGCATTCTCGGGGTTATAGCTCGGGTCGATCAATTTCCAGTCAGTGTATGAGCACGAGACCGGGACATCCACACCACCCAGCGTATCCACAATTTGACGGAAGCCATCGAACTCAACCATGGCCGTATGATCAATACGAATACCAAGATTGTAGAGGATCGTATCTTTCAGCAGACCCGGTCCACCGCCGGGATAGCCAACCGAAATCCCGTGCTGATAGGCTGTGTTGATGCGTTGATTTCCCCATTCTGGGATATACACCCAAAGATCACGTGGAATCGAGATGAGCGAAACCTGTCCATCGTTTGGGCGGAGGATCGCGATCACCATCGTGTCGGTGCGGAATGAGCCGCCCGGTCTGCGATCGGAACCGATCAACAAAAAGTTGACAGTTTCCTGTCCATTGTTGAGCACCTGACTTCCCGCCGGATCAATGGTTGAGAGAGGCGCGACCGTATTGTTGAGCATGTTCATGTCAATCGTGGGCAGCTCGGTCTGAGTCGCGGCAGGCAGGGTTGCTGTTAAGCTGGCGGGATCAATTGTCGGCTGAGGCAGGAGCGTGCCTGTTGGAGTCCAGGGAATCGGCTGGAAGGGAGTCGGTGTCGAAGAGGCGTTTGGCGCAGCGGTCACCAGAACGAAAGGTAGGGATGATTGCACAGGCGCGAGAGTCCCGCATCCAGCGAGCAGTATCGCCGCGAGAAGTATGGCATGGAATGATTTCTTCATGCGTTATTGTGGTGGAGATGTATTCGAAGCCGTGAATGTGGGTGAAGGCATCGCTGTGGCCGTGGCCGTCGCCGTTGCTGTGGCAGTGGGGATCAATGTATCCGTTGCCGTAGCTGTTGGTGTGGCTGTTGGAAAATCGGGGAGGACGGTCACACCCGGAATGGGCGTGAGAGTTGGCAAATTAGGGACCCAGAGCAATTGCCCGGCATAGATCGTTATGGACGACCCCATGCAATTCGCGCGTTGTAGTTGTGGATAGGTGATGCCATACGATGTGGCGATACGATATAGCGTGTCACCCGGCTGGACAACATATTTCTTCACATACCCTGCAGGCGGGCCGCATGGAATGACGGTTACGGTCGGAACCGGCGGCACATACAATGCCAGTCCCACGGGAATGTCGAATGATGAAAGGCAATTGGCCGCTCCCAGATTTTCTGCAGTTGTTTTATAACGTTGCGCAAGTGAATAGACTGTATCACCTGCGGCCGTAAAGATGCGTATCCATCCTGAGGGTGGTGTGCATGACGCCTGAACAAATAGTGTATTTGTTGCGAAGACAGTATCGGTTACGCTGGGTATGAATGCCGGTGTTTGTGTAGCAGTCAGTGTTTCGCTGCTGGCTGGCGCAACAGTAAATGTTGCTGTGGGGAAATCCAATGAAATGGTTGGCGGGATGGGGGTTGGAGTTGCCTGCGACGGGAGCGTTTCGGCCAGGGCAAGTGAAATTCCACCGATCACCAAAATGACGGAAACGAGAGCGATGATGACACCGCCGCCTAATTGCCGCAGGGATTGCATTATTTCTCCGCCGTTTTCCGGGCAATGGGCAAAAGTACGCTAAAGGTCGAGCCAACACCCATTTGGCTCTCAACCCAAATGCGTCCCTTTTGCGCTTCGGTCAACGTCTTGGCGATGGAAAGTCCCACGCCTGTATCGCCCACACCCTGGATCAATACGTTATCGGCGCGATATAGACGGGTGAATACGCGTTGCAGGTCTTCCGCCGGGATTCCTCCGCCGGTGTCCGTGACCTGGATGAGGACATATTCCCTGCCGTCTTCACTTTGCGTCTGGACTTTCAAACGCACGGTTCCTTCCACGGGAGAGGCGGATCCCGCATTTTGAAGGAGGTGGATCAAAATCTGCTGCAGGGCCTCACGGTCTGCATGGATGGCTGCGACATTCTTCGGCAGGTCGAGATGCATGGAGATATTCTTCTCGCGCACCTGACTGCTTGTGTACGACATGGCGTTGTCAATGATGAGATTCAAATCAACGGATTCGGGCTTGAGTTCGTTCAGTCCGGTTTCGAGCGTGGTGACCTGGATGAGGTCATCGATCAAATTGCCGATCCGTTCCGTGGAGGACTTGATGCGCTCAACAAACTTGCGCTGTAATGCACCCAGTATTCCAACCGATTCGCCCAGCAGCAGGTCGGTGTATCCAACAATGGATGACATCGGCTGGCGAAGTTCCTGCGAAATCGAAGCGACCACTTCCGCCTCTTCAGTCGAGCGCGCGGTGGAGACTCCTTTTTCAGCTTCCATGATACGCATATTGGCTTCGGCAAGCTGGTTCTGCAAGCGTGCCACTTCCTCGAGTGTAAGACGTAATTCGCCTTCGAGTTGTGCGGTGTTTGCCGATGCCTTGCCTTTGGTGCTCTTGACATCCTTCATGGCCCGCAGTTCTTCGTTTTCCTGCTTAAATTTTTCAAGAGCTTTCTGTGTTTCCTCCTGCACAGTAGTCATCGCGGCCAGATTCTCAGCCTGGGCGAGTCCCTCCTGGGCGTCCGCTCTCACAGCATCCATCTGTTTGAGCAGATCGTTGTTGTTTCGTTCGAGATCCGTGATGCGTGATTGCGCCACATCCAATGCCTGCCGGGTCTGCTCACCCTTCTGCTCGAGCGACGTCATTTTCTGTCCACGCTGGATGATTGGCACAAGTGAAATGGCGATATTGGCAAGGAAGGCCTGGTCTTCTGCGCTCCACAAACGGTTCGAATAGGGAGATAGCAGGAGCACGCCACCAATCGGATCTTTTTCGGGCGTGATGATCGGCACGCTCATCAAGTGACCCGGATTCGTCAGTCCGAGCAGGTCACTCAAGCCCTTAATATCGGCAGACGTACTGCTCGACGGCAGGCGTAGTGGACGTCCGCGCTGCAGGGCGTTGGTAAGCATGGGGATGAGATTCTTGTTCATGCTCCCACCCTCAAGGTTTTCCTCACGGATGAGATCGTATCCGCTGGCAATCTGCATCTGGTTGTTGTTATCCGTGAGATAGATAAGGAAGCACAAATCTGCAAGGATGGTCTGTGCGATGGCACGCGTGATGGCCTGACTGACCTTGTCTGCCTGGGATTCGCCTGCCAGCGCCAGAAGCGCATGGAAGGTTTTCGGATCCGTGCTATAGCGTCGGCGTTCTCCGGCAACGGGCACATCCTGTTGCTTGACAGATGTCAGGCGGTTGGACGGCGCAGGGAAGCGCTGTGGCAGAGTCATCAACATGGGAAAGGCTGCCAGGTGCATGAGTCTCACGGCACCGGGAAAATCACCGTCCGCGCGGCCTAGAATTAAGTGAAGGAGATGTCCTGCGAAGCTCAGCAAAAGAACCGCTGCACCGTTTCCCCATCCGTTCGGCCGACGAACCAATAAAATCAGCAAGGCAAAGACCGAGAAGGCAATGCTGGCCAGTTGCCAATAACCATCGTAGACCGTGGCGTTATACGATTGAAAAACCGGTTCGCCTGAATACGCGACCAGACTCAGTCCCAATGCAGCGGCCACCAACAGACTCAACAACCATGTCGCTGCATCCGCGGAGCGGCTGGGTTCGGGGAACGTCCAGAGCCACATCATCCATATCAATGAAAAGAGGGTAATGGCTCGATCCAACGGAGGCAGGAAAAGTGGAAGATTCAAAATTCCCTGTGAGCCAAGTGCGCTGATCAAGAACAGCCCGACCTGCGCGGTGAGCAGCATCAAGAGTCCGAACATCGTACGGCGCGCCTGTGGAAACTCGCTCGAGCGCCAGTGCACGTACGCCATCTGCAATGCACTCCCGATGGAAAACACCAGTATGAGATGATAGACCAGGCTGCCTTGAGGGGTTGTCAGAAGGGAAAGAATTGTGCCGAATGATGCGCCCATGATATTTGTGATTATATTCCACTTGTCGAAATCTGTCCTACAAATCGGATTTGATAAGGTTGCAAATCCATGATTTATTTCAGAACGTATAATAGACTCATGCAACGAAACACCTTGCGAGTCGTTTTCATCATCATCCTGCTGGCGCTTGCTATTTTTGTGCCGCTGGTTTCGTCGGGTTATTCCGAATTAAGGCAGGCCGCTGCTGCAAAAAGCTACACGGAAATTGCGCGGCACTATTGGAATGCAGCGCAACGGATTCCCTGGCGCCCGGATGGATATGAGCTTGCCGGCCATGCCTATTACCACGCAAAGGAATATGCAACAGCGAATGCTGCCTATCAAAAAGCATTTCGACGCCATGCGCTGTCGCCGGACGGTTGGGTGGCGTGGGGCGACGTCGAATATTTGAGCAATGACCCAAAGCGCGCCACGGAAATCTGGGAACAGGCTCTCGAGCAGGAGAATCCATCAGAGAATCTCTACTCACGTCTCTCGAAAACCTACCAGGAAAATGGAAATTATTCCAAGGCGACCGAGTATCTGCAGAACTACGTATCCCTTCATCAGGAGGATGCCTCCGCATACTATCGTCTGGGACTCCTTTTGACTCTGACCGATCCGGACCGCGCCTTATCGGACCTGATCAACGCCTCTCAATTGGACCCTCAATTTGATCCCGCCGTCGAGACTCTTCGCTCCGCCTTGAATCTGGCATCGTTAACTGACTCACCCTCTGCGCGACTGGTGCTCATCGGCCGCGGACTCGCTCTCGTGCAGGAATGGAAGTTAGCCCGCGTCGCCTTTCAATCCGCGGTCGAAGCGGACGGGGCCAATGCCGAAGCGTGGGCGTGGCTCGGCGAGGCGAAACAGCAATCGAGCGCCGCCCTGAGCGTGTCGAAGGGTGAGGACGGAAGCGCAGAGATCGAACGCGCCTATCAATTGAGTCCCAACTCATCCATCGTGCGCGGTCTGCGCGGATTGTATTTCCAGCGTGTCGGAAACTTCCG
>JBGPNQ010000195.1:0-9626 GCA_041487615.1 Anaerolineae bacterium | reverse complement strand
GGTCCTGGGATTTTCAATAATTCGGATCAGCAGATGCTAAATGCGATCACAGCGAATCACTAAGGAGTCATGCGGAGTACTAATGCGAACCAATTTCTTAAAGTTGAAGTATGTGGGTTACTTATTGCTCAGTCTTCTCTGTTGCCTTTTGGGGGCAACGGGTCTTACCAAATATCAGCAAAACGTTGATTGCTTCAAATCCCGGCCCTCTCTGCATGGTTTCATATTATTCATGGACAGAAATGAGCAGACCATCTTGATTGAACAAGCACAGCAATTTGCTAGCAACAACGGATTTCAATTTGATATCGCGTATTTCTCAAGGACAGGAGAAAACTTCCGTATTGACATGACACGAAAAGATGTTGAGTTGGTTATTTGGAATACAGTTGTGGATCTAGACAGGTTCGATGTCCATTTTTACAATAATGATTGTACGCACCCGACGACTGCCGAGGATATCCAGAATTTGGCAAGTGACCTAAAAAGCCGTATCATTGAAATACCGAGTGCAAAGATCACTGAAGAGAAGTAGAAATGGCTCAAGCTGGTCGAGGGGCTTGGACCGCGATCAGCGTTTGAACCGTAGGGCTCCACACTCAAAGGCTGCAGATAATATTTGTTGAAGACTTAGCGAATCCGTTTGAGACCTGCGGTCGCATCTCCTAGATGGAAATCTAGAAACAATTTATATTCTTCTTTCAGACGGTAGTTATTAGACGATAACTATAGACAATTCTACAGCTAACGGTACGTCAACAGAAACATGGCTTAATGAATTTGAGGCTACTGTACAATCTTATCTATGGAACGATAAAACTGCCAAGCTCGCGATATGGGGAGCAGCCGGCTCAGTAATGGTAGCTGCTGTTTCGGAAGGTGCTACTCTTGTACCGTCCACCATTGTAGCGGTAGCGGCAATCGGCACTTCAATCTATTTCTCTCACGAAAGGAACAAGGACTTTCAGCAGGGAGAATCCATTTTCGATAACCATTTGTGGGGTGGTCCAGGAGTATTGTCTCAAAGCGATCCTGGCGGGCATTATGGGGATCCATCCAATCTAGGTTTTCCTTAGAAATCCTCCATTACCACAGCGTACCGTTCATTCCCGATGGCAATGACAAGGTCAAATGTGCCAGGTTCGTTTGTACAAGTCAATTGATTAAAAAAGGAATTTATGAAATGGCTGCGCTGAAAACAGCATCTAAAGTGACGAAAATTGAGGGCTTCGTTCTATGTTTATGTACGGTTTTGGTTATGATGGATCTTCTCGAAGTAAAACTGCTTTCTTGGACAGGTATTCTGATTTTGGTGGGAAGCTCTATCTTCCTTTTACTGATCGCGCGGATAGTTCCTGCTCGAAAGGCAATTACGCGTACCCAGGCTCTACAAATGACTGGTCTCTTGTTTTTCCTGGGTCTAGGTTTGTTGTATTCGCCTATCACGATGCTACAAATGGCAGCACTGGATTCATTTAATATTGCATCGTTGATGTTGGGAATAACACTCAGCTACTGATGCTTTCAAAAGCGTCTTCAGCGAGGGAGTAACTATTAGATGGGATCCAAGTTGTGCAGGCTGCAGACCTGCAGCTTGCGGAAATAGTTACTCCGGTGATTGTAAACCTGCAGGCGGATTTACTGCTGGAAACGTAATAACCTTCGCTTCAATGACCGGTCAGATGTATAAAGATTTGGATAGGATGATGAAAAATGTAGTTCACGAATTGGGCCACGCTTATGACAATGCTCTGGGTATACGTTCGAATGATTCGGATGCATTTCTAGATCGTGACGTGATGCGTCCCAATTTATGCGATCGTTGTTACAACTGGCAACAACATCCGCCATCGATGGATGCTAATGGCAATGTATCATATGAGAAATTTGGCGATATGTTCATTGCTTGGACTTATAATGCGTGGAATCTAAACCCAGATGTATCAAAGGATGTTGGTAGGGCGCAGGCGTGGATGAACGGCTTAGTTCACCAACCCTAAAAGACTACTCTTGAGGAATCCATGAAAACTCAATGCCGGATTCTTTGGCTCGGATGTTTGGTTTTGTTGCTGATTATTACCAGTTGTACCCAGTCTAAAGCAGAAGTAACCAGTCCTTCACCAACGCTACCAGCTAGCAAATTAACAACTAAGGTAATCACGCCAACACCGAAACTTGGTCCCAAGGTTACAGTGAGACCTACTTTCACAGCAACAGCAGTTGCAACCTTATCATTGAGTGATGGTCGTAATCGACTGCTGGATTTGTTATCAAATAACGGTGGTTGTCAACTGCCATGCTTGTGGGGAATTACTCCTGGTAAAAGTACGAATCAAGAAGCAGAGAATCTGCTAATTCCGCTTAGTTCCATTTCAGAATTGACAGATTTGAAGCCCAGCCCAGGTGAGATTCAACCTGTCTATTCCGAGGATGATTTATTTCTATCCACAAAAGTGACATACCTTTACGCCAACAATGGTGTCGTCAGCAGCATCGCTTATCGTGCTCGAGAGGAAAGAAAATCAACAGCATCAAACGGTGAAGAAATCCCATTAGGTGTTTTTGACTCCCTCTCTTTTGGTAAGCGGCTTGATTACTACTCACTCTCTCATGTACTCTCTGAACAAGGCATTCCAACCTCTGTGCTGATTGCTACATCTGGCCCGCCAGCAATTTACTTAGGTGGAGGAGGGTTTTATATAGCGCTTTTATATCCAGATAAAGGAATATGGGTGAATTACATTACTCAGATGTATATCGTGGGAGACAATGTACGTGGACGGCCGACCAATGCGCATGTTGAAATGGAACTATACCCTCCAGGAGATTCTGCATCGTTTTTCGCTCTCCTCGATAAAACCGATTGGGGGGTGAAGAAAAATGGATATAAGCCTCTGGAGGAAGCTACACAGATGACGGTGGAGCAGTTCTATCAGACCTTTCGAAATCCAACCGACAAATGGATAGAAACACCTGCAAAGTTATGGCCCACGCCCGAACCAAGTGGTCCATAAGAGATGGATTTTTCAGTATTGACGAGAACATTATTATACAGAGGCTCAATCCAGATGGCAGCAGAACTCTCTTTATCGGCGGAATCTATGAAGTGCGCAAAAACTCTGCTGGCAGTGTGACTGGAACCACAACCTACTATCCTGCGGGTGGAGCCGTGCGCAGCAGCAGTACCCTCTACTTTATGCTGAAAGACCATCTCGGTTCGACCAGCATCCAGACCGATTCCATTGGTAACGTAGTTGGTGACCAGCGCTATTATCCTTTTGGGGAAACACGCCTCGTGACCGGCACTATGTATACAAATAAGCTGTTCACCGGTCAACGCGAGATGACGGGGGCAGGAATTTACTATTATGGGGCTTGGCTGGTCGAGGGTCTCCGACCCCGACGAGCAAATCGACCGGAGGTCTTCACATCATTTCACATCATCCCGCAGCCAGCGTGACCATCGTACGGAATGCGCTGTAGGCGGTCTCCATCTCCTTCCCCGAAAATGAGACGCGCGTCCCCTCACGTTGCGTAAATGGCATCTTCGCGGCACGGTCAGCCATATCCGAGGAGAAGAACTCCACGGTAACGCGGATCGGTGGATCGAGAACAAACGGATCTGTCATATCGCCCTCGGATAATCGTTCCACCGCGCGGCGGGCGGCATCGAAGATCAACTCCTGCGTGACCTGAGGTGACAAACATTCCGCGGCATAACGTCCACTAGCCTGCTTGACCACTGCCGTCTCCACATCGCCCAGCAATTCACTCATTTGCGCACACGCCGTCTGATCGCCGGAGACCATGATCACTGGCGTTCCAAAATGACCTGCCACCGCCGCATTCAAGCCGTATTCGCCCGTCAAAATATCATTCAGCCAGACATTCGCAACCGTCCTTGATGACCAGGTGTGATCGAGGATGGCATCCGGCGATCCGTTGCGGGCGTGATAGCCGATGAAGAAGACCGCATCCACGCTTTCATCGATCCCCTCCATCATCGAAAGCGGAGAAGGTGAACCGCTATTGAGCCTGGCGCGCGGGTCGAGCTCTTCGATCAAAATATTCGAGCCGTTCCAATGTCCATCTGCAACGATGACTTCATCCGCGCCGGACTCATATGCACCGCGGACCGCGGCATTCACATCCTGAGTCATCAACTTGCGAAAGCGTGCATATTCGGCGTGTCCCGGTGTGACCTGATCCCAGGTGGTAACGCCGGTGATTCCTTCCATGTCAACTGCGATCAAGATTTTCATATTGTTTTCTCCTCTGTTTTTCCAGCCGCCGAGGACGGCGGCTGGAGCGCTGTATTGGTTTTGTTGGGAATCCTTTTTTCAACCAACTTACCAACAAGTGGATAATGATAACTATCCCCCTTGAGCACGCGATAACCCGCCCATTGTCCCAGAATATGAAACAGAGGAATCGCTAGAAACACCACGAAGGCGATCAGGGAGAAAATGATAAATATCGCAAAACTAAACAATCCCAATGAGGACATGTTCCCAGCATTTCCGGCGAGTCCCGTGGTCGCGATCAGAGCGAAAAAGCCAATGAAATAGATAAAACTTGCTCCCAAAAACAGCACGTTGACAACGGACTGATATACAGATGTTTGAACGGATTGAAATTTTAAGTACGCGCTGCGCCTCCCCTGCAAAATCCAGGTGGTGACGGGCGCGATCAGTCCCCACAGGAAAATGATGACGGTGAAATGTCCCATCCCCGCCACCCAGCGTTCTTCATGTGCTTCGATGAGCCATTCAGAGTCGCCATCCACTTGCTGATAGCCGAGATATTTGGCCAGTCGATGTCCCATGATAGGATAACGAAAATCCCTGCCCAATGCGCATGCAATCGCAGCGATGATCGGCAATAGTATGTACAGCGCCAAAAAACCAAATGCTGCGACCAGCACCAGGACCATTGTTGGACCTGCCAGCGGATCAAATGGCTCCTGGTTTTTCTCCGCCCAATAACTCATGACGACAATTACTGCTAATGCACCGATCAACACAATCAGGTACGACAGGAGCCAGGCGGTATACCCAATCGATTGATATCCCAATGCCTGCAAACATTGGAACGATGCATATTTTGACTTGCGCCTCTGCTCGGACCAGCCGATGATCGGTAACAAAATTCCCATTCCAAAAGCGAGTGCAGAAAGATGTGCAAGTACTGCCCAAATGCGTTCTTCAGTTGTGGGTGATGTGTTCATGATTAAGAAGATTGTTTTTGTGGCGCGAGTTGGTTACCCGCCGATTCAAGGATATGCGGGATGGCATCCCGCACCACGAAAGCCTGACCTATGTTTTATTTTATCAGACCGAAATATAACGTATAATCTCGAGAAATTAGATGAGTGGCTGGGAAATTGGGCCGAGTTTCTTCGAGCCACACACCAGCCCCGGCGGGGTGGTGCCGGGGGAGAGCGCAGAGTCCATTGAGAAAACGAAAGAAAAATCTCAGAGTTCCCACTGTGCTCCGTGTCTAGGATTTTGGCTGGCCTAGGGGATTTGCCATCCCGAGATTAACCCTGGAGGATAGATGCCCGACCTTGCCTTGTTTTCCCTGAGCGACGAGCACAAGATGATCCGTGATGCAGCACGCGATTTCGCCCAGAATGAGATCGTTCCCATCGCGGCTGAATTCGATGAGAGTGGCGAATTTCCGCACGCAACCATCAAGAAAATGGGCGGAATGGGATTCATGGGAATCGAAGTCCCGGAGGAATATGGAGGCGCTGGCATGGATACGCTCGCCTACGTGCTTGCGCTGGAGGAGATCTGCAAAGCGGACGCCTCGCACGGCGTGATCATGTCCGTGAATAATTCGCTTTATTGTCATGGCATCATGAAGTTCGGCACGGAAGAACAAAAGAAGAAATTTGTCACACCCATTGCTTCGGGACAAGCCATCGGCGCATATTCCCTCACGGAGCCTCAAAGCGGTTCAGACGCAGGGACAATGCAATCCCGTGCGACGCGGGACGGCGACACGTATGTATTGAACGGCCGCAAATCGTGGGTGACGAGTGGTCCTGTTGCAGATTACTATGTCGTCTTTATGATGACCAGCCCGGAGAAAAAGCAGAGCGGCATCAGCGCGTTCCTGGTCCCGGCGAATACACCGGGGCTGACGCGCGGCAAGAAGGAACCGAAACTGGGAATCCGTGCCTCGGCGACCAGCGAATTGATCTTCGAGAACTGTCGCGTCCCTGCAGAGAATCTTTTGGGAAAAGAAGGCCAGGGATTCAAGATCGCGATGACCGTGCTGGATGCCGGCCGCATTGGGATCGCGACACAGGCGCTGGGAATCGCGGAGGCGGCCTACGAAGCGGCGCGCAAGTACGCGGTCGAGAGGGAAGCGTTCGGTCAGCCGATCGGGGCGTTTCAAGGAACGGGTTTCAAAATCGCCGATATGAAGACACGTATCGAAGCCTCCCGTCTGCTCATCTATAACGCCGCGCTCGCCAAGGAAAAGGCCAAGCAAACGGGCGGGCGGTATTCGCTTGAGGCATCCATGGCGAAGCTGTTTGCATCCGAGACCGCCATGTGGGTGACGCACCAGGCTGTGCAAATCCATGGCGGAATGGGATATAGCAAGGAACTCCCCGTGGAGCGATATTTCCGGGATGCGAAGATCACTGAAATTTATGAGGGCACGAGCGAGATCCAACGACTTGTGATCTCTAGAAGCGAACTGGGATTGAAGTAGATACAACCACATGACCGAATCCAATACCATCCCCGTGGGGGACGCAGCCGATAGCGGAACTCCGTTCAATAAAGCGACAGCCATCTTTCGCGCGCTCCGCGAAAAAATACAAAACGCCATTCCACGCTCGGTGTTACTCATCGCGGGACTGGTTTGCATTGGCTACAGCCAGTACCTGTTGGAACAACGTCCACCGCAGGGGACACCGAATCCGATCGCGGAAACATGGAATGCGCTCTATAAACTGGAAATCGTAAATTACGACAATGTGTTTTTTGCTCTGCCATACTTTATTGGCGGAGCATTTTTATGCTTCCTGGCTGCAACCCCGTCCGCGTGGAAAACGAATTTTCGCAATTGGGCATCCACCTGGCCGTTGCGGGCTGCTGCAAATTGGAAGGCGCACGCAACAAGCCTGATAATTGGAACTTTATTATTTGCATTTTTGCTGTTTCAGCTTGGCAGGCATCAGTTTCTTGCAATTTATCTCGTCATCTGGCTCGTTTGTATTTTTCTATTCTCGCGTTTCTTCTGGAAGTGGGATCGGAATGCCGCGATCGATCTCTCCCCCGGAATCTCCGCGGTTGATTTATTTTGGATGGCGGGGATTCTCATCCTTGGCTTCAGCATCGTTTCCTTTGCTCTGAACGATATTCCCGTCATCATGGTTCCGGATGAGGGAAATTTCTGGGAGACCGCGCGTGCCATTGCGCTCGGCGATCTTCACCCTGTGTTTTTCGATTCCGGTGTGTATACGTTTCCGGTTGCAAGTTCGATCTTTCAAGGATGGGTGCTGCGCATATTTGGCATCAGTTTTTGGTCATGGCGTTTTTCATCTGTGGTTGCCGGCTTGCTGGCGGTCATTCCGCTCTATCTGCTCGCAAAGGAATGGTTTGGTCGCACCGCGGCTGTGGTGGCCGGCGTGATGATGGTATCGAACCCGTATTTCATATCGTTTTGCCGCATGGGGTACAACAACAGCCAGTCCTTGTTCCCGGTCACACTCTGCATATTCTTTTTCGCCCTGGCTGCCCGCAAAGGCAGTTATTTTTATTTATGCCTGGCCGGTTTGACGGCCGGTCTTGGATTCTATTCATACTTCGCAGCATGGATCGGATTGGTCACACTTTGTCTCAGCCTGCTCTATCTTGTGCTTGTGAAAGAGATCCGCTGGAACCGGGCAATTGGTCTCGTTGGGATTATCCTGCTCGCATGGGCGGTTGTGTTCGTTCCGCGCATCGCCTACACTGCCAGTGGCAATAATAGCGGGGGCCTGCTCTATAAGATATTCGAAACAAGTTTCGTCAACAATTTCTATGGCACAGCCTATTACGGAGAGGCAGACCTGACGGAGGTAGCTCCCCTTATCCCGGTTGGCGAGCACGACACTTTATTCTACAACCCCGTAATCTACGGTGAAATGATACGGCGCGGCCTCATCCGAACATTTTTGGCAAACTTCGATCCCTTTATTGTCTCCGAGCATTTCCTAAATACAGGATTTGCAGGAGTCATTACTCCAATCTTCTTCCTCGTTGGGCTTGCTCTGAGTCTGAGGCGCATACGGCAATTCCGCTTTGGACTTCCATTGTTATGGTTTGTTGCGGGCATGTTCTTCTTGAGCGTATTCGGTTCGTTTCCACCCCGGCATACACATCTGGTCGCTGTCATTCCCGCACTTGCGTTAATTTCAGCAGCCGGTTTCATGGCCATTATCGAGAGCTTGAAGGAGGCAATTTCCACCCGTTGGAAAATGGTCGCATCAATCATCGGATTTCTGATTGTAGGAAGCACCTCAGTTGCGATCATCTACCTCGGGTTCGAGCGATATTTTGTCAGAATGCCCCTTGCTTATCCGCCACCGTTTGAAGATGTTGCATCCTGGCTGGCATGGAAAATCGAGGAACCCGTCCATCTCATATACCTGAGCGAAACCGATCGGCCGCACCGCGTGGAATATCTGGTGAACACCCATATTGCACCTCATACATATACATCCGGGGTCATCAATGGATTCTCCCTCGACACAAGTCTGCCGGGCAATGAACCGACGGTTATCTTCATCGATACTCAGCAAACACAGGGAATTTCGCTGATCGATAATCCGCCGGATGGTTTTCATAACCCGATCCGTTATCGTCACAAGGATGGATACATCATGGGATACGCGCTGACGAATACGGACATCGATTTGAATCCACCGGTTGGAATCGCCGACGGTTTGAACTCGATCCTGAATACACCGGTGCGATTTGTGCTTCTCGCATTTGCCATACTTTTCATTCTTTCCCTGCTGTTTATGCTTCGCAATGCTTCCAGTTGGCCGCGCAACGATATTCTGTTCGAGATTGGGAATGATCCATCGAAACAGGTGCAAGAGATCGGCAGTGAACCAGGCGGGAACGAAAAGGTGGAATTCCATTTGCGAATCCGTATCCCCGCGCGCAAGAGGAATCGTCCCCAGAGCTCTTCCCGGTAGTTACTCAATCTTCGGGCCTGATTTACGGGTTGAAAATTGAGGCCCAATTCGGATACCTATGCGGTACAAGTTAATACGTTAGAATCATTCCCATGAAAACAGTCCTCTTCCGCCAGCATGGCGGACCTGAAGTGCTGGAGTATGCCGATTTTCCAACCCCTGAGCCAGGAGCAGGCGAAGTGCTGGTTCATCTGCGGGCAGCAGGGCTCAACCGTATGGATGTGATGGTGCGCAATGGCTGGCCAGGACTAAAATTGGATCTGCCTCACATCAACGGCGCTGATGGAGCTGGCCAGGTGGCAGCCATTGGCGACGGTGTCCATGAGTTTGGAATTGGGGATCACGTAGTCATCAATGCAAACCTGGGTTGTGGAATGTGTGAGTACTGTCTGACTGGAAAAGATAACATGTGCCGGGACTG
>JBGPNQ010000194.1:0-9685 GCA_041487615.1 Anaerolineae bacterium | reverse complement strand
GATGCAAAAGGAAACGCAACGGGCATACTGCTGGAAACCGCGATGGAACTGGTTGGAGATGCGGTCCCTAAATCGACGATCGATGATCTTGCGAATGCGATGGAAAAAGCTCAACCCATTTTATGGAAGATGGGATTGACAGGCGTGCATGATTTCGACCGCCGCGATTCGTTCACGGCATTGCAGGGGCTTCGTTCACAAAATAAACTCAAACTGCGCGTGCTCAAAAACCTTCCGGTGGAACTGCTCGATCAGGCGTTTGCTCTCGGGCTGCGCGCCGGCTTTGGCGATAATATGCTCCGCATTGGCAACATCAAAGTATTCATGGATGGCGCGTTGGGTCCACACACGGCAGCCATGTTCCAACCCTATATTGGCGAAGGTGAGAACCGCGGCATCCTCAATATGGATGGTGAGGAACTCTTCGAGCATGGACGCAAAGCCGCGGGCGTCGGTCTTGGATTAACGGTCCATGCCATCGGTGACCGCGCCAACCACGAAGTACTGAATGCCTACGAACAGTTGCGCACGTACGAAACCGAAAATCATCTTCCACACCTGCGTCATCGCATTGAACATGTGCAGGTGCTGCATCCCGACGATGCGCCGCGTCTCGCCCAACTTAATGTGGTTGCCTCCATGCAACCCATCCATGCCACATCCGATATGCTCATGGCGGATGAGTTCTGGGGCCCAGAGCGCTCGCGCCTTGCCTACGCGATGAAGACCCAATTGGATTTCGGCGCGCACCTTGCCCTCGGGTCGGACGCTCCGGTTGAATCGCCGAATCCTTTTTGGGGATTGCACGCCGCGGTCACACGCAGACGGGCCGACGGTTCACCCTCCGCCGATGGCTGGTACCCCGGACAAAAGTTGACCATGTCCCAGGCCTGGGAGGGCTACACACTGGGTCCCGCCTATGCAGCCGGAATGGAGGATCGTCTCGGTCGTATCGCTCCGAATCACCTCGCCGACTTGATCGTGCTGGAGCAGGATCCTTTCATATGTGACCCGGATGATTTGCTTACGATGCAATCCTCCGCTACAATGGTAAATGGAGAATGGGTATACACATCCGCCTGGAACGACTTCATGGGCTCATAAACTATGTCAGATCAAAAACGTTTAACCCCGGAAATGCTTGTACCACGCATGGGAGAATATCTTATCCAAAAAGGACTCATCACCGAAGAGAATCTGCAACAGGCGCTTGATCACCAGCAGGAGGAAACATCCAGGGGCAATACGGTCCTGCTCGGTCAGGCGCTGATCGATCTCAAATTCCTTGACCGTTCAGAACTCGATCAGGCAGTCACCGAGCAGATCATCCATTTGCGCTCCGCGCTGCAGGCGGCCAATCGCACGCTGGAACGCCGCGTCGAGGAACGGACTGCCGAACTGCAAAAGGCTCTTGAACGCGTTTCGGAACTGAACCAGCTAAAAGCCAACTTCATCTCGAATATTTCGCATGAACTGCGGACTCCGCTGACTCATATCAAAGGGTATGTCGAGTTGCTGATCACCCAGTCGCTTGGAAAGATCACCGAGGAACAACGTCACGCGCTGACGATAAGTCAGCAATCCACAGGCAGGCTCGAAACACTGATCGAAGACCTCATCATGGTGTCACTTGCCTCACGCGGCGAGATGAGCATCAAACAGGAGGATGTGGATATCAGGCGCCTCGCCAACCTGGCAGTGAAATCACTTGCCGATGCAGCACTCGGACGCGGTGTAAACCTGCACGCGGTCGTCGATGAGAATGTGCCCTTCGTCCAGGCGGATTCGCAGAAGGTGGCCTGGGTGTTGGGTCAGCTCATCGATAACGGAATCAAGTTCACGCCGTCGGGCGGAAGCGTGGTTGTATCGATTAAAAGTGAAGGGGAGAACCTTGTCATCGTATCTGTGACCGATACGGGCATTGGCGTTCCAGCCAATCACATCGAGGATATCTTCGAACCGTTCCATCAATTGGACGGCTCCCCCACACGTAAGTATGGTGGGACCGGATTGGGTCTTTCCCTTGTGAGACAGATCATCGAAGCCCATGGTTCCATGCTTGAAGTGCAATCCACCGAGGGACGCGGGTCGACATTCAAATTCCCATTGCTTTCCGTGGCAGGATAAAATCATGACCATGGATGAATCCACACTCGCATTTTTTCAGGAATTAGTACAGATTGTATCCAAGGCGGGAAAATTAAGAAATGCACTTGAAGATTTTCTGACAACATTGCGCCGTGAATTTGTCTTTGATAATGTGGCGGTCTATCTCCAGGACGATACCAGCGGCGCACTGGATGTAACCTATGCACGCGCTATTGGACGCGCCAAATATGCGGAAGCCGATGCTGCCTGGGGGGAAACCTTCGCCAGCCAGGTGGTCAGAAAGGGCAGCCTTTTGTTGCAGGACCCACAGCCTGATATCCCGCCGGATGACCGGCTGCACCAGGCATACTTGTTGGGTTTACCTTTACGTACGGATGATCTGACCCGAGGCGCGCTGGTTTTTGTCCGCTTCGGTGGTCCACCCTATGAAGACCACCACATCCAGACTGCCCTCTTTGCTTCGGAACTGATCTCCGTATTCTTCGAACGTATGAGGTGGAGGAAAACAAATTCCGAATTGCGCGACCTCCAGCGCCAGATGCAATTGCAGGAGGACTTCGTCAGCACCATCTCACACGAACTGCGGACGCCGCTGGGCTTCATCAAAGGATATAGCACCAGCCTGTTGCGCGAGGATACGAGTTGGGACGAGGAAACTCAAAAGGAGTTCTTGACGATCATCGATGAAGAGGCAGACCGTCTCTCCCTGCTGATCGAAAATGTGTTGGAATCGGCCCGTTTACAGAGCCGGACACTGCCGCTGCGCTTCCAACCTCTCAGGCTGGATGCCGTTATACGCGATGTGATCGCCCGAATACGCGTCCGTCAAAAAGGGCTGGACGTGAACATGGATCTGAAATCGACGGCGCCCATCAATGGAGATGGCGTGCGGCTGGCGCAGGTATTCGACAATTTATTTACCAATGCGATCAAATACGCGCCGGGTGCGCCGATCGACGTTTTGTTAAGTCAAATGGGCGATCGTGTACTGATCTCATTTATTGACCACGGACCCGGCATCCCAAGGGAATCGCTGCCACTGATCTTCGAGCGTTTTTATCGTGTCCGAACCGAGAAAAGTGTTACCGGCACGGGGCTGGGACTTTACATTTGCAAGCAGATAATTGAGGCACATCGTGGTAAGATTTGGGCAGAGTCCACACCCGGTCAGGGAACCACGTTTTTCATTGAACTGCCCAGCAATTCAGAAAACTAACGTGAAGGAGAATTTATGGCAAAGCGCATTCTGATAGTTGATGACGAACCTCGTTATCTCCGTTTGCTCGAAGCCAACCTGCGCACGGAAGGATATGAAGTGGTCACCGCGCAGGATGGCATGCAGGCCGTAAGCGTTTTTTCAGACCAGCCCATTGACCTGGTGCTGATGGATGTGATGATGCCAAAACTGGATGGGTTTGGCGCGACCCAGCGCATCCGCGAGTTCTCCAGCACACCCATCATCATTCTCACCGCCAAAGGAGACGAGCAGGACCGCGTGCGCGGACTCGATCTGGGTGCGGATGATTATCTTGTCAAGCCATTTTCTGCCACCGAATTGCTGGCACGCGTGCGTGCAGTCCTTCGCCGCGCACAACCGCCCAGCGAGGTGGGGCAATCCCGTTTTTTTACACATGAAAATTTGAAAATTGATTTTGCCCGTGCAGAAGTGTGGCGCGGTGAAATACCGGTTTCCCTTTCCGCCACCGAATATCGCCTGCTGCTTCAGTTCGCGCATCACGTCGGCAAGATCATGACATCTGAGGAGTTGCTCACCAGTGTTTGGGGGCCTGAATACCGCACAGACAAGGAAATCCTCTGGGTGAGCATTGCACGTCTGCGCCAAAAACTGGAAGATGATGCGCATACCCCAAAGCATATTGTGACGCGTTCAGGTCTGGGATACCTGATGCCACCCATCGAAGAGTGATCCCACCTGGAGGCCATTGTGGTTGGAAAAAAGATACTGCTTCTTGATGAGAACACAGCCAGCCGAAATTTTTTATCAAATACCCTGCGAGAAAAACAGTTCAAGATCCTGGAGGCACCCTCCGGAAAGGATGCCCTGATTATTGCATGGCGCGATGAGCCGGATTTGGTTCTGTTCGATCCCGTGCTATCAGACATCAAGGAAAGTGAATTCATTTCCAAGCTCCGGACGAATCCTCGCACCAAGGATACGCCGCTGGTTGCTCTTTCCAGCGATCCGGGCCCCACACGACGTGACTCATGCATCCAGGCCGGTGTGAATGAATATCTGGTGAAATCTTCGCAGGCGCTTGCATCGCTTGACGAAACCCTTGCAAGAATATTTAGCGAGAACAAATCGATCGAGAAGTCGGGCGGAGAAGAAAAAGAAGCTGGTTTGCTGATTGTTTTTCTCAGTGCAAAGGGCGGGACGGGCACTTCTTCATTATGCGCAAATATCGCGATGAATATTAAACAGGGAGAGCCCGATGCGAGCGTCGTCGTGGCAGACCTTGTCCTGCCGATCGGCTCCATTGGCCCAATCGTCGGTTATGAAGGGGACGAGAAATCGAATATTGTAACGGTGGCGGACCTCCCGGCTTCGCAGACAAGCGGGGATTACTTCCCCAAGAACCTGCCTAAGCCGGATCGTTGGCAATTCCAGTTGCTGGCTGGCTCACCCGACCCGCAGAGCGGAAACTCCCTCAAAGGGGACCGCGTTGGACAGGTAGTGGATTCGCTCCGCTCCGTGTACGATTTTGTCATCCTGGATATTGGACGTGCCCTCTCCCGCATCAGCCTGCCTCTCATCCAAAAGGCCGACCTCATTGCCCTGATCGTCTCCACCGACCACAGCACGGTCAAACTCACACAGACCACCTGGAAGTATCTGCAATCTCAGGGAATTGACAATCAGAAAATCTATACCATTCTAAATCGCGCGGTTGGATTGGAGGGGGCAACAAAAGTGGAGGCCGAGCAGATCATCGGCCTGCCCATCAAATCAACCATGCCTTATTTGGGTGGAAATTTTGCGCTGGCCAATAATCTCAACCAGCCGATCACGACGAAATATCCCACTGACACAGCCTCGATTATTCTGAAAGAACTCGCTACGGATATGGTACGGGCGGCGCGTCGTTTGCGAGTTCGATAAGTTGCCTAAGGAAAGTGAAAGGCAAATTCCTCAACATTTCGACTACACTCTACAGGCAAGAGGGAATGGCGACAGGAACGCATTTGTCGCTATTTTTGTCCCACAAACAGACGGTTCATAAAAAGATCGTTTTCAGACGAACAGCAAGTAGAGGTAATATGACCATTGAATATGATGAAAAGGGTAAAATATTTACAGACATCGTCTCCAAAGTACCTATGCAGGCCACCATCCAAACAACGACACACCTGATGCAGGGTAACATCCACGTCCGCAGGGATCAGCGTATCAAGGATGAATTGGACTCAGAAGCGAGTTTCATGGCGATTACAGATGTGAGCGTTTTGGGCCCAGATGGACAGATCATTTTCCGTGCCCCGTTCCTGGCCGTGAAACGCTCCCACATCGTATGGGTCATGCCGGAACAGGATAAGAATGAGGAGGGTCATTCATAATGGCAATCCCCATTTCCTCCAACTTTACAAGATTGACTTCTGCAGATCTCCTGAAATTCAAGCGTTACCTGATCGAGAACGTCGGACGGTCCATGGAAGGTGAAGCGCTTCAACTGGGAGACCGCGACGAATTCTTCAAGCAACGTTTGAATGAAGTCTACGGACAGGTGAAGGTAAACCTGCCTGAAGATATTCGCCAACAGGTCTTTCATGACATTCTCGATGAACTGACAGGCTTCGGTCCGATCCAGCCATTGCTGGAGGATCCTGATATCACCGAAGTGATGGTCAATGGACCGAAAAAGGTATTCATCGAGAAAAAGGGGAAATTGACAAAAAGTCCGATCACCTTCGATGACGACGATCATGTACTCCGCATCATCGACCGGATCATTCTTCCCCTCGGCCGCCGCGTGGATGCAGACAGCCCCACCGTGGACGCGCGCCTTCCAGATGGCTCGCGTGTCAATGCAGTCGTCCGTCCCGTCTCGATCGATGGACCTTCGATCACCATCCGGAAATTCAAAAGGGATAAATTGTCGATCCAGCAGTTGGTGGAGTATGGTTCACTAACCACCAACATGGGCGAATTCATGCGTGCCTGTGTGCTGGCTCACTTGAACATCGTTATTTCAGGTGGAACCGGCTCGGGCAAGACAACACTCCTGAATGTACTCTCAGGCTTTATTCCAGAGGAGGAACGCATCGTCACCATCGAAGACGCGGCAGAGTTGCAGCTCCAACAGGACCATGTTCTGCGGATGGAGACGAAAGTTGCCAATGTCGATGGCAAAGGTGCGGTCACCATCCGCGATCTGGTGCGAAATTCCCTACGTATGCGCCCCGACCGTATTGTTGTAGGCGAGTGTCGCGGCGGTGAAGCGCTGGATATGTTGCAGGCGATGAACACCGGACATGACGGTTCACTGACGACGTTACATGCCAACACACCCCGCGATGCCCTTTCACGTCTGGAAACAATGGTGCTGATGTCTGGCATGGACCTGCCCCTCAAGGTAGTCCGGCAGCAAATCTCTTCCGCGGTGGATCTGATCATTCAACAATCGCGTTTGAAGGACGGCTCTCGCAAAGTAACGGCAATCACCGAAGTTGTCGGCATGGAAGGTGAGACGGTCGTGCTGACCGACATTTTCAAATTCGAGCAGACAGGCGTCGGGAAGGATGGCATCATCCTGGGCGAACTCAAGCCAACCGGCATCCGCCCGATCTTTAGCCCGCGCCTGGAAGCAGCAGGGGTCAAGCTGGGTGCCGAACTCTTCATGACACCCATCGGCGGAAGAAACGCCAGATAGTAATTTTGTTATTCAGCTCAATGTCATCGTGACGACTCCATCTGAAAACAATCAAGAAGGCTTTAAGAAGCAAAGGACAGGCACAAGCCTGTCCTTTTTAATTCTTTTTGCTTTCAATCTTGATACTTGAAAATGCTTTTGGAATCCTTTGGTCAAAGCTCGGCCGCGTCAGTCAGTACCGCCGAGCGTGGAGGATTTTTATTTCAGGGAATTTCCCAGTTCACCCAACCGAGCCGAATCTGTGTATTGCTGGGTCGGGCCGCCTTGCGAGACTATTTTTGAGGAAAAGACGTGAGATTGTATTCCCAAATTTCATAACGCTCACAAATTTGGTTAGGATGGTTTGATTCGCATTTCGTCGCTGCGATTCTATTACCGTCAGGAGACCAAGCAATATTTTCGAATATTCCAGAGGCTATAAAGTAAACTTTTCTTAAGTTAGTTGAATATAACCACAGTCCGTGCATCTTTGATGCTCCATATTCTCCTACAAAGGCAAGCCAAGTGCTGTCAGGAGACCAAATTAATTTAGATGGGTGATAAATTTTATCTGCAACCGGTACCGGTTTTTGCTCTATGGGGTCCATGAAAAAGATCTTATATTCACCGTCAGAGCGGATAAATCCATTTCTTCCTATCGCATCCAATGTTACAAAAAAAGCAATTGTTCTTCCATTGGGAGACCAAACAGGAGAAAACACAATGCCTTGTTCACTACTGTCTGAGAATTGTGGAAAATCTTTGGCAGGCAAAAATGAACGCTTTCCATCACTGATTGCAAAATCTACAGGCATAATTTTCTCGGATGACATCCAATAAATTGTGCCATTCAGTCCCCCATATATTTGCTGAAGTCCTTGGGTCATATCAGGATTCCATGTGAACCCATTTGATAAATAGTTCGGTAAAGGCTCCTTTACAAGTAGGTTCGTTGCTTTAGTTTGAAAATTGTAAGCAACCATATACTGCCTTTTCTGTCCAGGTGGGTCGCCACGTGATATGCAGCTATTAATTAGCCCCAAACGCCCATCGGGTAAGAGTGATGGATGGCTGTAGTTTATGTCTTCCACGCCATTACAATCAAGTTCTGCAACAAAAGGAGGTAAATGTAAAGAGTAAAAGTGGTCGTCATTTTCAAGATAGTAACCACTAACACCTACATTTTCATCAGATACAAAAGCCGCCAATTTACTTTCATCAAGCCAGCCAATTCCTGCATAATTCACAAGCGGGTAATTCATTTTCAAACCCAAATTGCTCTGGTTAATTCTTCGTTCACAAGAAAACAAGAAGCTCAGTATAGCAACGTATAGACACAATACTGGAAGGATGCTTTTCTTCTTCATCTGGTGCCACCTTAATTGCTTCCAAGAATAAAGTCTGCAACGTAGTATACGACATGATGACCGCCGATATCAGATCCAGGATTCGTTGCCCAGCCTCCAGCATATGCGCCCCCGGCCCTGCCTACTAGTACACCTCCAACCGCGCATAATGCTCCGCATGTTTTATATCCTATAAATCCACCGATTAATCCGCCGGACGCTGCGCCTCGTATTTCACCGCCGTAAGGAAGGCCAGTAATTTCCCGATAGCGATTTCCGATTTCAAGGAATAACTTTCCTCTTGGGTCAGAGGCCCAATCAGGGGCGGCATATCCCATCCCTTCTGCTAAATCGCTGCCGTACGACGTACCCGCCATTTCCGCTTGTCCCCAAAGTTGTTTAAGAATGGCATCGTCCTTCCTGGCTTCAACAGCACGGAAAAAAGTGTTCCATTTTCCAGCAGCACCACCTGTATCACCCGTATAGCCATTTTGAATACTTTCGAGCAATCCAGCATCTGTCCATGATACCCAATCATCTGCACCGCCGGAAGCAGTCTCACCAAGGTTATGTTCATCGAATACTTCTAGAATCCCTTCGATATTATGAAACCATTGAGATGCGCCTGCAACAGAAGTTAGTAATTTAAACCATCGTAGCCTATACTCCATCGACCAGCCAGCAATGTCTTCGGCTGTGCAATCCAATGTACCCACGATCTCTTTGCCGTTCTTATCTTTCTCAATTCCACAATGACCAGATGGGTCTACGTATAACAAGGGATTATTTTGCACATACGAATATCGATCTTGCCCTTGTATTCCATTTGGAACAATTGTATCCGGCTGGCTGAACCTCCCAATTATTAAGATCACTTATATTACCCAGACCCGTTCTGTTTGGGAGCAAGCGCAAGACCTCCCGAGAGTAGAATGAGGAATCCCATCCAAAATTCTGCTCAACAGGAGGTTTTGTTATGCTAGCCGAGATTGAACGTTTCGTCAATTGGACTCGCAGACGTAGTCCTGCCGCGCACACCTGGAGAGATTATCGTTGTGACCTGCAGATGTTCTGTGAGGTCGTGGGGGATTGTCCACTTAGAGAAATCACATTCAAAGACATAGATCGTTTCATCGCGATGCAAAGCGAGAAAGGATTCAAACCCAGCACGATCAATCGCCGCCTCGCATCAGTCGTGGCGTTGTACAGCTTTCTTGTGCCGGAAGAGGAAGAGCTGGTATGTCCGGTCATGGTACGCAGACATCATGTGCGCGAACAACAAAGATTGCCGCGCCCGGTGCTGGAAGAAGATTTGAAGCGCTTCTTTGCTGTCATCACAGATGCACGAGACCGCGCCATGTT
>JBGPNQ010000193.1:0-9708 GCA_041487615.1 Anaerolineae bacterium | reverse complement strand
TTCCTTCGCCCGCTTCTGAATTGAAAGCCCCGATCATGCCCAAGGGACTGGTCTCAACACTTCCAGGAAGCGGAAGCAGCAGGATATTTGGCTGATGCATTGCTTCGAAGGCTTCTTGCGCGCTCTGGACCAGGCCGTCCGATGCGGTCAGTTGCAATTCGCCGGATTCGTTCTTCAGCCAAATCGCACTGGAGGATGTGTTTAGAAGATCGTTCGCCATCACACACAGACGATCCAATATCTTTTGGATTGGTTGAGAGATCAATAATTGTGCCGCCTCCTGCAAGGCATCCAATAAACGGACTTCCTGGATCGCGGTAACCGCATAGGTGGCAAGCGATTGCAGCATGTGATTGTCATCTTCCGAAAATCCGCCGAGCTGCGGGCTTTCAAGGTTGAGCACGCCCTCCAACCGTCCACTGGCGTTGATCAGCGGCACGGCCAACTCTGAACGCATCTCCAGATTCGAGTCGAGCGGATAATAGATCTTCGCCCAGGGCTCCTGTCGCAGGTCTGAGATGAGCAGGGGCTGGCGTTCTCTTGCAACCAGCGCCATGATGCTGTTTCCATCCAATGGGAGTTTTTCCACCAGGGGACGTTCAAGGTGAAGCCCATGCACAGCGCGGGTGACCAGGAAATTACCGTTTTTATCGAGCAGGCGAAAAATTCCATATTGCGCATTGGTGATTTCGAGTGCCAGTTGCAGAATGGAATCCAGAGTTTCTTCGAGACGTAAGCGCGAGGAGATGAGCAGTCCCGCGCGACGCAGTTGGTTCAGTTCCTCTTCTTTTCGAACCAGGTCGTGTTTGATGCCCGCAAGCCGCCGCGCATGGTAAATTGCCATGGCCGCTTGATTCACAAAATTATTGAGCATCAATTGTTCAAGCTGGGTGAACTGGCGTTCCTCGTGCAGATAAACATATAAAACACCGACAACCTGTTCGGCCACAATCAGGGGAAAACAGGCAACTGCTTTAACGCCCAGAGCCGCGTGATAAGGATGCACATCCAAATCAGGCTCCTCATACGACAGGCTTCTGCGGCGACGTTGAATCGTTCGCATGCCGATACCATGGGTGCGCGGCGCATCGTCAGGTTGATCTGTCGTTGTTAGCGGCTTTCGACCTTCCGCTTCCGCTGAAACCCGAGATGCAGGTTCGAGCATACCGGTGGATTGATCGAATGTGTATATCACAGCAGACGAACCTGGCACTACGCCAATCGCACTGTCTACGATGAGCTGCAAACTGAAATCGTTCTGGCTTGCATCGTCCGAGCCTATATGATTGATCGCATTGCTGATCTGGTTCAGGATCCGTAATGCTTCCAACAGGCGTGGGTCACTCTCTTCAGGTGAGGATGGGAAAGGTTGGGTCGTCATTTCAAACATTACTCGTTCACGAAGTGAAGATGATTTTCCCATTAGTTGGTCATCCATGCAAGTTTCCGTGGTTACAGATTCTGAAGCAGATTCAAACCAAGTTGCAATGCAAAAAACCCCAGGGCGATTCCACAGGCGAAGTTCACAAGGCGGAAAAAAATTGGCGTTACAAACTTCCGCCCCCACGCCACAAGTGCGGCCATGACAAAGCACCAGAGAATAGCTCCTCCCAGAAAGCCGGCAAAGAAAATGGCAAAGTGGACAGGCTGCGGTCTTCCCGATATGGACGCAAACACCGTCGTACCCAGCCCGGTCCAAAAGACGATATTCATCGGATTACCCAATGAAAGAAACGCTCCATTGGTAAAATCGCCGCGATGAGAGTTGGATACAGTGCTGTCAAGTTCTTTCCCATGACGCGCATCCCTTATGGCATCCCAGGCAAGTGTAAGCATGAGCAGAATACCGATCAGGCTGAGGATAATCTTTGCTGCATTGTTTTGAACGATGAACGCCAGACCGGTCAACGCAATGATTGCCCAGGTCGTATCGCCCACGAGAGAACCGAACTGGACGAGCAGCGCCGGGATAAATCCGCGGGCCGCGCCTCGGCGAACTGTCTCCGCCGTGATCACGCCTGGCGGGGCACAGAAAGCGATTGCGAGGATGAACGATGATAAGAATAAGGACATTGTTTCTTACAAGACAGACCGAGGCGTTCCTCGGTCTGTCCATTCTCCTTTGGTATTCGTCATTGCGACGAAGCAATCTCCTTGCAAAATATGGGATTGCTTCGGGCTAGCGCCCTCGCAATGACAGACATCAATTAGCAATCAAAGTACAACACATACTCATGAGGAGTTGGCCGCAGGCGGACGGCATCCACTTCGTGAACGCGCTTGTATTTGATATATTCCTCCAGCAGGTCCGTTGTGAATACGCCACCTTCGAGCAGGAACGCGTGATCCGCTTCAAGGGCATCCAGGACCTCGGTGAGCGAACTGGGTACCTGCTTGATCTTCTTCTTCTCTTCCGCGGGCAATTCGTAGAGGTCGCGGTCCTGTGGCCCGCCGGGATCGATCTGGTTGCAGACGCCATCCAAGCCTGCCATCAGTATGGCTGAAAATGCCAGATACGGATTGCAGGTTGGGTCGGGCGCACGGAATTCCACGCGTTTGGCCTTGGAACTATTGGTTGCTGGAATACGACAGATCGCCGAGCGATTACGTTGCGAATATGCGATATTGACCGGTGCTTCATATCCTGGCACCAGGCGGCGGTACGAATTGGTGGTCGGTGACGTCAGTGCAAGGAGAGCGGGTGCGTGCTTAAGAATTCCGCCGATGTAATATATGGCGGTCTGTGAAAGGCCGGCGTAACCGCCTTCTTCGAAGAAGACATTGGTGTTCCCCTTCCAAAGGGAGGAGTGGACATGCATACCTGATCCGTTGTCCCCAAATAGCGGTTTAGGCATGAACGTCACTGTCTTGCCGTTCTGGCGTGCAACATTCTTGATGATGTATTTATAGAGCAGGAGATTATCTGCCATGCGCGTGAGCGTGGTGAACGCCATACTCATTTCGCTTTGGCCAGCGGTGGCAACTTCATGATGATGCAAGTCCATCGTTACACCGGCTTTTTCCATCGCAAGCATGAACTTGGAGCGCAGAGTATGCAATGTGTCGGTCGGCGGAACGGGGAAATATCCGCGCTTCGGTGAGATCTGTCCACCATAGTTCTTACGGTCGGAGCGTCCACTTTCCCACCAGGCTTCTTCGCTGTCAATGGAATAGAACGATTCGTTCGTTCCGGATGAATAGCGGACTCCATCAAAGACGAAGAACTCGGCTTCAGGTGCAAAGTAAGCTGTATCGGCGATCCCGGTGCTTTTCAGATAATCTTCGGCCTTAAGCGCCACGTAACGCGGGTCACGGCTATAAGCTTCGAATGTCAGTGGGTCAAACACATTGCAGCTTAAAACCAACGTCGGGATTTCTGCAGTGGGATCAAGAAAGGCGGTATCGGGATCTGCTTTCAGAAGCATATCCGACTCATGGATTTCCTGAAAGCCGCGAATGGATGAACCATCGAATGGGATACCATCCGCGAAAAAATCTTCGGTCAGACGATGTGTGGGCATCGTGAAATGCTGCCAGGTTCCGGGAACGTCGATGAAGCGGATATCCACCAGTTCTGTTCCCTTCGCCAGTTCCAGAACTTGTTTAATTGTTTTTGCCATGGGTTAAACTCCTGCAAATGAATTGATCTTGTGAATGATTATCGAATGGATTATATGGGTGAGGAGGAAGTCAAGTCTATTACCCAAATGGGTACATTATGTAAAGGCCTGAAATTTGTGGACGGTTGAGACCATGGTCTCAACCGTCCAGTTTTTGAAAATCAATTTACGAGTCTCTTACGAGCTTTGATTAGTCGTCCCCTGCGGTAGGGGAAGGCGACATGTTTGGGCTGCCGGTCACCGGCTTCAAATCCTTGAGTGATTTGGGCGTACCGTCGTTGCCGTGCACCACATATTCTGGATAAGCCGCGGCGCCATGTTCGTGTAAATCGAGTCCCTCGACTTCACCAGCCTCCGTCACGCGCAACGTACCTGTAAGATTGACCAGATACATCAAAGCAAAGGATACAGCGAGAGTAGCGATTGTTACTGCACCACTGCCAATCGCTTGAGAGAGCAATTGCGCGGCACCACCGCCATAGAAAAGACCGGTAACCGGTGCGCTGATATCAGCACCTGTAGGAGTCGGCAGGAAATACTTGCCCGCAGCGAACAACCCGAGAGACAGCGTTCCCCAGATGCCGCCAAAGAAATGTACAGGCACGGCTCCAATTGGGTCATCGATCCTTGCGTATTCCAGCCAGTCGGTTGCCCAAATGACAACCAAACCACCGCCCAAGCCGATAAAGAATGCGCCCACAGGATCAACCCAGTAGCATGGAGCAGTAATCGCAACGAGACCAGCCAGGAATCCATTGACAGTTATGCCCACATCCCATTTTTTGCTGCGAATGTAAGAGTAAATCATCGCGGTCAAACCAGCAGAACATGCAGCCAGTGTCGTGTTAAAAGACACACGTCCAATGCCTTGCATATCCAAGGCAGATAATGTGCTGCCCGGGTTAAAACCGTACCAGCCAAACCACAGGATCAAGCCTCCGCAAGCACCAATGATGACATCATGCGCAGGCATGGGGCCACCACCGTCACGTTTGAAGACTCGACCAAGACGCGGACCAAGCACGATGGCGCCCGCCAGAGAAATAGCACCGCCAATGGTGTGCACGACTGTGGAACCCGCAAAGTCACGAAACGCCAGCGGTTGCATGACAGCCAGCCAACCATCAGGACCCCAAGCCCAGTGACCGATGATGGGATAAATAAATCCGGTAACGCCCACGCTATAAAGTAAATCGCCGAGGAAACCCGTGCGTCCAACCATCGCGCCGGACGTGATCGTGGAACATGTATCGGCAAAGGCAAATTGAAATACCCAGAACGCCAACACGGGTATACCGGTGGAACCATATGTTTCTGGTAAGCCCTGTAGAAAAAAGCCCGACGTACCAATAAAAGGCGTACCAGACATAAACATGAAGGCAAAGCCCCAAGCCCAAAAGGTGATACCACAGATACAGGTATCGGCGATGCCTTCAGCTAGAATGTTGACCGCTTCGCGTGAACGAGCAAAACCAGCTTCCAGCATCTCAAAACCGACTTGCATACAGAAGACAAGGAAAGCCGCGATCAAGACCCAGACGGTATTGATTGCGTTGATTTCGGGAGTAGGGTCATCAGCAAAGCCGGAAGCATGTGCAATCCGTGGTATGAAGGTTGTCATCAATCCCAATACGATAAGCAAACCGATCATCTTCCCAGCCATGCGTACAGCGACGTTGAATCGAAGCCTGGGATTCTTGATATTGACTAGAAAACGTTTGCGTAATACGTCTAATCGAGTAATCATCGGAACTCCTTTTATTAGAATTAAAGAAACAGCAAACTCTCTCTTTGTATTTTAGAAGAAATCGATGATCTCTTTCTATTCCCCTTATGGAGTATTTTGAATGGATGAATTATCTTTGTGAGCGAAACCAGCAATAAATTCATCACCCAAATGGAGCATGTTGCGTAATGCAAAGTGAGAATTCTTAAATCAGAAACGGCTTGCAAGTGTTTGCATTTGCAAGCCGTTTTGTGACAGTTTCAGTTTTCCAACCATTCAGATACGGAGTTTCAGATTTTTCTCTGAGTTTTAGTGACTCTGTGGCAAAAAGATCTTATTCAGTCGCAAAACGCTGATCTTCCTGTTGACCCAATGGCACCACACGGACGAATGTATTCTTCCAGTCGATCAACAAACCCAGCACCTTCTCTGCTTCGTCCGCCTGGTGGTTCTGTTTCAACTCATCAGCGTAGACGGTCAACAGCTCGCGCAGATTGATCAAATCGTTTTCACCCACTTCCTGTACAACGACCTTGGCACCTTTTGCCAATCTGCGCTGAATGGCGGCCTGATCAAAATTCAAGTGAGGTTGCAGGCGCAGATACAAAACGCCGCCGGTCATGCCCGCACACATCCACGGACCCGGGTCGCCGAGCACCAGCACGCGACCGGCGGTCATGTATTCGCACAGGAAACCTTTCACGTTGGAACGGACACCGATGAAACCGAGGCTGTCATTCAACGGCTTATGGATTTCGCCGCCGATGATCACATCCGCGCCGGAGAGACGGATGCAAGCGCGCGAGTCTGCATTGCCTTGCACGATCACCAATCCCTGTGTACCGCCATAGGCAAGGCTTTTGCCGACAGAGCCATCGATCAACAAGCCATCATGGTTGTAGCCTTTCAGGATGACGACGCGTCCGCCTGAGATACCTTTGGCAACACCATCCTGCGCGCCACCTTCCACCACGATGCGGACCGGCTCGGCATTGTACGCGCCCAATCCGTTGCCGGGGACGGAACTGCTGAAGAAACGCAATGCAGTTGTGGGAATCGAACGCGTGTCAATCTCATCGAGCGGCTGACGCCAGGTCTCTCGATGACCACCGACTCCGCCGTGCCCGGGCAGCCAGTCCCAGTTTTTGCGATAACGTGTCAAGGCCCCGGTCAAATGCGTGCCGAGTGCGCGGTCAACGGGGGTTACTTTGTCATCTTCGAATAGAACTGTATCCTGCCGGTAATTTGTAAAACTTTCCATCACCAGATTGGAGATGACCGTCGTCAGATGATTGCGCGGACGATGTAAAGGGCCGCGGTCGATCATCGCCATTTCGTGGATGGGCAACTCAATGGGGATGGGCTTAGTGTTCATGTATTCATCCACTGTGATGAGCATCTCGCACAAATCGATTTTTTCGTGATTTGAAATCTGTTGCAGTAAATCTGACCGCCCGACAATTTCCTGTGCATGTTCAAAACCAAGTTTAGCAACGATGTTTTGCATCGCTTCGCCTAAACTATTGAAGACACTCACAAGTGCACCCACTGCCTGTTCAAAATCGCGCGGGATAAAGTGCTTGACGCCTTTAGCGTGCGCTTCTTCCGCCGATTCGAGTTGAGTCGTGATCCCCGTATGACAGGTGCCGCTCTGACAGTCTCGACAAATCGTACAGCCGATTGCGACCATCGGCAGAGTCCCCAATCCGACGCGGTTCGCGCCAAGACACATCAACTTGACCGCGTCCGCCGCCGAGCGGACTCCGCCATCCGCCCAGAGTTCGACTTTTTCGCGCAGACCAGCCTCGGTCAACGCGCGATGAGCATCCACGACTCCGATCTCAGCGGGGAGTCCCACATATCGCAATGAATGAGCGCGCGCTGCGCCGGTGCCGCCATCGTATCCAGTGAGGCAGATGATATCCGCGTCCGCTTTGGCGATACCGATGGCAATGATGCCAATGCCGGGCACGACTGGCACTTTCACGGCGACGCGCGCTTTAGGATTGATGGTCTTGAGTTCCTCGATGAACTGCGCCAGGTCCTCGATGGAATAAATATCGTGATTGTTGGAGGGCGAGATCAGATCCACGCCCGGACGGGCATGGCGAGCCGCCGCCACTTTTTGCGTTACCTTTCGAGCGGGCAGGTGTCCGCCCTCGCCGGGCTTCGCGCCCTGACCCACTTTGATCTCGATCAGGTTCGTGGCATTGATGGTTTCTGCTGTGATGCCGAAGCGACCAGATGCAATTTGAATGCCGCGATTGAATGGATATTTTCCTAACAGGTCAGGAATTTCTCCGCCCTCGCCGTTGAGCGAGAGCATGTTCAAGCGAAATGCGGCTTCAGCGTAGGCGCGATAGGCAATCTCACCCTGCGAACCAAACGACATGGATGAAATAAGGAAGGGCAAACGATGCGATGTGATCCCCAGATCAACTGTGTCAGGGTCAATAGTTGAATTGGCATCGTAACGAAAATCAAGAATACTCCGAATGTTAACCGGGTTGCTTTTCGCCGTATTCTCCACATGCTGTTCATACTCGCGCCAATCGGCTTCACCCTTGCCGAGTTTGCCCGCCATCTTCCAAATCTTCGGGTAGAAATGATTCACACGTGAGAGTTCTCCTCGCCCTGCGCTGTGGTAATCGATCCTGCGCCTGGAAATCTCGCAATCCAAATTTTCCCAAGTCAAGCCGCCCTTGTCCGAACCTGCATAGTTCGTCGCCCCAAGTGTCAATGCAATCGCCTTGCTCAAGCCGATGCTCGCAAATAAACGTCCGTAGCCGCGGGCCTCATGAATGCCCATCGTGCTGATGCATTTTTCGATTCCCGAGCGCAAGGCTTTCAACGTGTTCTTCATGCGCCCGGTCTGTTCTTCGAGAGTCAGATTTGCATCGCTGAGTGCAGCTTCAAAGACCAGATATGGCACAACCGCATCGGCGCCCATGCCGATACACATGATCAAATCATGCAGGTTGCGGATTGCGCCGCTGCGAATGACCAGCCCAGCCTGCCGCCTTAAATTGACCTGTGGATTCGACGCCACGAGTCCCAAATCAATCTTGCCATTATCACTCAGCGGAACAGGAGTGGGAAATGTAGCTGGAGAATTCTCGATGAAGGATAGACGCAAGGCGCGATCGACGACCCCCAACACAAGGATGGGGTCAACCCAGCCATTTGACTCAAGAAATGCATCCGCATCATTCAGGATGATAAGCCTGCTTCCGTTTCGAACCGCGTCCACTGCGCTTTGAGCGATTCGTTCCAACGCCTGAGTCGTGGACTCTCCAGCGAGAGTCACTGTTTGAATTTCGGTAATTTGTGAATCTGGATATTGTCCAGTCAGTCCATTAAGCGTTGTAAATCCAGATTGACTGGCTACATGTTCATATGTTTCTTTTACTTTCCTGCTCCCATTGCCGTCCTCGGTAATGAGGACGGCCGCCGGGGACGGCCGCTGGAACACGTGCGAGCAATATTTCAAATCATCTAGCAGAATTGGCGTATCAAACGTGAATGTAATTTCCTGTCCGAGTTCGCCGGGGATAAGAGGTGGGCGCGCACCAAGCACCGTCTGCGTGGAAAAATGTTCCACTTCCCGTTCACGATCCACGGCGGGATTCGTCACCACGGCGACCGCCTCTTTGAAGTAATCAGCAATATTCTGTCGCTCTTTGGAAAGCGGTGCGAGAGGTCCGTCGTAGCCAAGCGAACTGAGCGGATCACTGCCGTTTTTTGCGAGCTCCTCGATCCATTCGCGGTCTTCACGTCCCCAGCCAAAGGCAGACATGCGATTGTCGAGATTGATCCCAGATGAGGGATGGAGAGATGCGAAAGGTTCATGGTCAAGAGCAGGCTTCGGTGTCGACAGAGCGAGGCGTTTGGTCATTGTCTCCAGCGAGCCGAAGCGGCGTAACGTCAACTTGAGAATCCGCTGTTGGATGGCGGGATAGTCGAGCACTTCCACCGTTTGCCCGCGGCGGACGCGAATGCGCATCTTTTCACCGGGCGAGAGCGGGACGGGGTCGATGCGCATCGTGTCGAGATGGTAGACGCCTTTTTCGGAGGAGAAGAAATATTCCTTCTCAGTATCGCCGAACCAGAGCGGACGCAAACCGAGCGCGTCCACACTGAAGACACATTCATCGCCCTGACGCGAGATGATGCCGGCGGGTCCCTGCGCAAACGGACCGAACGCCTGCCGATAATATTTATAAACCGTTTGAAGATCGGGTGAAAGATTTTCCACCTCGCTGAGTATGGGTGGGAAGGCGAGTTCCATTGCCTCGACCAGTGTGAAATGATAACGATGAATAAGGGTCGCGAGCAGACGATCCAAATCCTGTGAGTCACTAC
>JBGPNQ010000192.1:0-9805 GCA_041487615.1 Anaerolineae bacterium | reverse complement strand
GTTGCGGACAAGGTGGTGGGTGTGCTCGATATGCAAAGTCGTGAGCCCGGCGTACTGAACAAGGAAGTACTGGCAGCGTTTGAGGCATTGGCAGGTCAACTCGCAGTTGCCATTCAGAATTCAAACCTGCTTGCAGAAACCGTACAGGCACGTGCAGAAGTGGAAAAACAAGCCCGCCGCCTGGTTCGCACGAGTTGGAACGAGCATCTGGATGCCATCCATAAGCCTGAACAAATCGGCTTTGTGTTCAATCAAAAAGAGGTTACTCCGCTTGCCGAAGCAGATGGATCTTCGGTCTATGATAATGACAGAGCGGTGTCCTCGCCCATATCGATTACAGGCGAACCGCTTGGTTCCCTGGTAGTTGAAATGGATGAGGCGTCTCGCAAAGATCAGGCTGCTGACTTAGTGACTGTGGTCGCCCGCCAGGTGGCCCAACAAATCGAAAACTTGCGTCTGCTCGAAAGCGCCGAGCGATACCGCGCCGAGGCAGAAGATGCCTCACGCCGCCTCACCCGCGCAGGTTGGAACACGTATATGGCAAATGCCGATGAGAGCCTGAGTTATTTCTACGATTTGAAGGAAGTCCGCCCGTTTGTTGCAAATGGGCAGGATGAATCGGGGCTGTCTGTACCGTTGAAAGTTCGCGATGAAATATTGGGCAAGCTTGCCATTCAAGGACTGGACGCCAATGACAACGAATCGATGGAACTGACGAATGCGGTTGCCGAACGCCTGGGTGCTCATATCGAAAACCTGCGCCTGCTCGATGAGACCAGGCGTGGACAGGATGAATTGAATAAACGTGCCCAGGACCTTGCAGCGGTATCCGAAATCAGTTCGGCATCCGCCAGGGAATTGGACATTCAGAAATTGCTGGAGAGCGTGGTGCATCTTACGCAACGCAAGTTTGGACTCTATCATGCACATGTATTTACCTTCGATGAAGCCACGGCTGTGCTGCAAATTGCAGCCTGTGGCTGGAAGGAAGGCGACGAGCACGAAGGCACGCACGGCACAGCCAGGATCCCACTGGCGCAGGAACAATCCCTGGTGGCACGCGCTGCACGCACACATCAGCCGGTCATCGTCAACGATGTGAGCAACGAACCAGGCTGGCTTCCCAACCCGCTACTCCCGGATACCAACTCCGAAATGGCAGTGCCCCTGATCATCGGTGATCAACTGCTCGGTGTTCTGGACGTGCAATCCGATAAAGTCAATGCCTTCTCACAGGAAGATGCCAGCATCCAGACTACACTGGCATCCCAAATTGCGACGGCCCTGCAAAATGCGCGCTCCTTTGAGCAGGCACAACGTCAGGCAGAACGTGAAACCATGTTGAACACGATCGGTCAGAAGATTCAAAGCGCAACGACCGTGGAAGCCGTTCTGCAGATCGCCGCCCGTGAATTGGGACGCGCCCTCAGCGCTCCGCTCACAGTTGCCCAATTGGGTATGAACGTAAAGACCGGCGGAAACAATAATGGAACTGGAAACGCCAACTAATCTGTGGAATGAATTTGGACTCTGCATTCCGAAGAGTTCGGGAGACTCTTATCCATGAGCAATACCAGAGAAAAACAACGATTACAAGCTCTCTTTCTGGATCTTGAACGCCTGGCCGCTGACCCCAGAGGCAATACAGCGGAAATAAAGGCAGAGATCGAAAGTATGCGCGCCCGTCTGCTTGAGCTTGAAAAGCAGATCCTCAGCGATATTGCCGATGGCACAGCTCCTGCTATTCTTCCAACCGCCAGCGCTCCGGATGAACAACCAGCACCTGCACACTTCACGTTATTCGAGAAGGATAAGATCGGTTACAGCTTTTCGAATGAAAAATTGCAGGCGTTGCCTGGTTCAGGCCCGGCACTGCGAGATATCGAGAATATTGTCACATCCCCGCTGACTGCCGGAGGACAAGTCATCGGCGAGGTGCAAATTGCTCCTCCCACAGACCGTCAATGGACAGCCGAGGAGATGGTGCTGACAAACGCCATAGCCCAGCAGGCATCGCTGCAAATCCAGAACCTGCGTCTGCTCGCTGATGCGGAACGATCTCGTATTGAGGCGGAATCGGCCACCCGTCGTTTTATTCATGAGGGCTGGGATTCGTATCTGGATGCGATCCAACGAAGCGAACGCATTGGCTTTACATACGATCAAGCATCTGTTTCCCCCTATAGTGAAGCGCTTCATATCAATGGTGGCGTTCAGGCCCCGGTGAAAGTCATGGAGGAACAGGTCGGCGCATTGTACATCGAACCTGATCCCACCCATACACTAACAGATTCAGAAAAGCAGTTGGTCAAAGCTGTTGCGGACCAGGTTGCGCAACAGGTGGAGAACATCCGCCTTTTGGCAGATGCCTCCCGCGCCCGCGCCGATGCAGAAGACGCCATTCGCCGTCTCTCACGTGAAAACTGGAAGGAATTTACCGATGATCAGGATGAATCCAACCTGGGTTTCGTCTATGACTCTCTCCAGGTAAAGCCTTTGCAGGAAACAAACATGCCCCAGGAATTTATTCTTTCACAACCTTTGGTGATAAGAGGTGAGTCCATTGGACAATTGGCAGTAGCAGGCTTGAAAAATGTTCCAGCAGATGCGGCCGGCATGTTGTCTACCATTGCCGCTCAGGCAAGCATACACCTTGAAACCCTGCGCCTTACAGAAGAGCTAAAGAAGCGCGCCCGTGAATTGAGGGAATTGGATCGTTTGAAATCAGCGTTCCTTGCAAACATGTCCCACGAGTTGCGAACACCTCTGAACTCGATCCTGGGCTTTACAGATGTCATGCTCGAAGGCCTGGATGGTCCGCTCACCGATTACATGAATAACGACCTGGGCCTCATCCAAAAGAATGGGCAACATTTATTGCACTTGATCAACGATGTGTTGGACATGGCAAAGATCGAATCCGGGCGCATGAACCTGCACCCCGAAACCTTCAAAGTACAAAGTATTCTGGAGGAAGTCACCAGCATTACATCCACCCTGGCAAGCGAAAAGAATATCTCTCTTTTCATCGATGATGAATCGGATCGGGATATCGAAATCTATGCCGATAACACGCGCATTCGTCAGGTAATGATCAATCTCGTAAACAATTCCATCAAATTTACCGAGAAAGGCAGGGTCGTTCTCTCTGCGAAACCCATTGATGGTGCCCATGTGTTGATCACTGTCAAGGATACCGGGCTCGGCATTCCGCTCGATAAGCTCGACGCAGTCTTCCTGGAATTCACGCAAGTAGACACATCCACCACCCGTAAAGTTGGTGGCACAGGCCTGGGTCTGCCGATCAGCCGTCGTCTGGTCGAAATGCATGGTGGGCGGCTGTGGGCTGAAAGCACGGGCGTCGATGGTGAGGGCTCAACATTTTATGTTGAATTGCCCGTTGAGGCACGCATCACCGAAGTGATCGAAAAGAAGGAAAAATAAGATGGCAACACCGCAATATCTCGAATGTAATCTGTGCGGCAATCAACAGCCTTACGAACCTTTTGTTCCGGCAATTTGCAGGAAATGCGAATCGCAATGGTTGGAGGCGCGCTACGATTACGATACATTCAAACGGGAGATTCTGCGCGGGCTGCCTAACCGTCCATCCAATATGTGGCGTTATCAGGATGTTTTGCCGCTAAGCAATCCCGCTACTTTGGATCTTTATCCCGCCGGCGGGACTCCTCTCTGGCTGTCGCAACGCTACGCACCCGACCTTGGGCATGCCTCCGTTCATATCAAGGATGAGCGCTACGGCCCCACTTCCTCGTTCAAAGACCGCCAGGCGGCCGGCGCAGTCGCTGCCATGTTGGAGAGAGGCGTGAAGGAAGCCGTGATTGCATCCACGGGGAATGCCGCTGTTGCTTATGCAGCTGCCTGTGCGCGGGCCGGCATCAAGCTTTGGGTATTCATGACCAGCCTCGTTCCCCAGGAAAAATTGCGGGAGGCAGCCCTGTTCGGCGCAGAGGTCATTCGCGTCAGCGGTAACTACGATCAAACGAAACAGATCGCGGCGCAATTTGCACAACGGCGGCATTTATTACTCGACCGCGGTGCGACCTCCATCCCCGCGCGCGAGTCGATGAAAACCATTGCCTATGAAATCGTGGAACAACTTGGCTGGTATTCTCCCGATTGGTATATCCAGGCGGTCAGTGGAGGGCTGGGTCCGCTCGGTGTTTATCAAGGCTTCAAAGAATTGTTGAACATGGGGTTGATCAACAAGATCCCAAAACTTGCGGTCATTCAGGCCGCAGGCTGTTCGCCGATGGTGAAAGCCTTCAAGGCAGGCAGCGACGTGGCGAATGCGATCATTCCCGAGACCAGCATCATCATCCTATCAACGGGCGATCCCGGCAAGGCATATACGTATCTTTGGAAGCTGACTCAGCAATTCGGCGGCGTGATGGAGTCTGTCACGGATGCGGAAGCGTTTGCGGCCATGCGAGCATTGGCTAAAAGTGAAGGAATGGCCGTCGAACCGGCAACAGCTGTCGCCTTCGCGGGACTCGAGAAATTGATCCGGGATGGCACGATCAAATCAGATGAAAAAGTGGTCGTTAACTGTACCGGTCATACCTTTCCCGTCGAGAAGCATGTGCTCGGCGATCAATGGGCTGTGGATGTCCACTTGAGCAAGGACCAATCCCCCGCACCGCGGGAAGGTCTGCAAGCCGCTCTAGAAAATTTGGATGAAAAGACAACAACGGTTTTACTGGTCGATGATAACGCCGACGATGCCCTGTTGATTCGTCGCATATTGGAAGGTCATAAATCCTATCGGGTGTATCATGCAAAGGATGGCTGGGAGGGGCTGGCAATGGCGCGACAAAAATTGCCCGACCTCATCGTCTCTGATCTCACCATGCCTGGCATCGATGGTTTTGGGCTGGTCGAAGAGCTCAAGCTCGATCCGCGCACCAAGGATATCCCCGTGGTTGTCGTCAGCGCAAAAGATATCACGCCTGAAGAGCGAAAACGATTGAGTGGACACATTGAAGCTGTCTATCAGAAGGGTTCGTTGTCCACCAGGAAATTCGTGGACCAGGTGATCAATGTGATTGAAGAATCAAATGAAATCCAGGGACACAAGGGCTCGTGATGAAACCGAATATCCTTTGCATCGAAGATCAGCCCGATAATATGACTCTGATCCGCCGAATTTTTCGGTCAGACAGTTATAATCTGTTCGAAGCCAGCACAGGCCTACAGGGACTATCCATCGCAGAAACCCAGGCCCTGGACCTGATCTTGCTGGACATCAACCTGCCTGATATTGATGGCTATGAAGTTGCCCGCCGCCTGCGCTCCAGCACAAAAGCCACGTCATCACATATACCGATCATCGCCGTTACCGCCAATGCACTACGAGGTGACTCGACAAAAGCGATCGATGCCGGTTGTGATGTATATATGTCCAAGCCCATCAACATAATTGATCTGCTGGAAACAGTTGAGGCTTTGGTTTGTAAGGAAACTCAAGGAAACACGCCATGACACACAATATCTTATATATAGAAGACAATCCAGATAACATGATGCTGGTTCAGCGCGCATTGGAGGCCCGTGGCTATCATCTGCTGAAAGCGATGAAGGGCATGGATGGAGTTGTCACTGCCGAAAGCGAACAGGTTGATCTCATCCTATTGGATATCAACCTGCCCGACATCGATGGATATGAGGTGGCGCGGCGCCTGCGCTCCAGCTCAAAACATGAACTGGCCAGGGTACCGATCATTGCCGTTACAGCCAATGCCCTCAAAGGAGATGCTGAAAAGGCGCTGAATGCCGGTTGTGATGTATACATGTCCAAGCCGATCAACATTCGTGAGCTGTGGGCGCGCGTCGAAGCGTTCGTCCCAACCGCGTAAGGCGGATCAGATGAACAGTAAAAGCAGAAACATGGATGAAATGGCATCCATGCAAACTGCGAAATCACCCAAAAAGGCCATGCCACTGTCTTATATTTCCAACCTGGAATGCTCGGGATGCGGCAAGGAATATTCCCACACGGCGATTCATACCTTCTGTCCACTCTGCCAATCGCCTCTGTTTACTGTGTACAATTTGGAAAAGGCGGGTCAACATGTGGACCGTGATGAGATCGCGCACCGCACAAAAGGTATGTGGCGCTGGGCAGAATTATTGCCTGTCCTGCAGCCAGAAAATCGGATCTTTCTCGGCGAAGGAGACACTCCTCTTCTTAAGCTTCCTCACCTTGAAAAGGAACTGGGGCTTGACAATCTTTATGTGAAGGATGAAAGTAGCAACCCAACAGGCTCGTTCAAGGCACGCGGGCTTTCTGCGGCGGTCTCGAAGGCCAAGGAACTGGGTGTGGAAAAGGTTATCATCCCCACCGCAGGCAATGCGGGTGGAGCAATGGCTGCTTATGCAGCGCGGGCTGGTCTCAAGGCGCACATCTTCATGCCCAAAGACACTCCCTACGCAAACATCGAAGAGAGTCGGATGGCTGGCGCCGAAGTCATTCTTGTAGATGGACTGATCAGTGATGCGGCAGGCATGGCAGGTGAAAAAGCGCGTGCCGAAGGCTGGTTCGATGTATCTACATTCAAAGAGCCTTACCGCGTGGAAGGCAAAAAAGTGATGGGCTATGAACTGGCCGAATCATTCGGCTGGGAATTGCCAGATGTGATCATCTATCCCACAGGCGGTGGGACCGGGCTGGTTGGCATGTGGAAAGCGTTTGCGGAACTTGAAGCGCTGGGCTGGCTGGAAAATGCCCGGCGTCCGCGCATGGTATCTGTTCAGGCAGACGGCTGCGCACCGGTTGTCCGCGCCTTCGAAAACGGTGCATCCTTCTGCGATTTTTGGCTCAATGCCCACACGCTCGCCTCCGGGCTGCGCGTCCCGAAGAGTTTTGCAGATCATCTCATCTTGCAGGATATCTATGACAGCAAGGGGACAGCCGTCGCCGTGAGTGATGAGGCAATCCTTGAATCGCAAAAACAACTGGCTGGTATGGAAGGCATCTTTGCCGCACCGGAGGGAGCCGCTACCCTGGCAGCAGTGAAGATCCTTATCCAAAAAGGCTGGCTCCACAGGGACGAACGGATCGTTCTTTTTAATACCGGTTCAGGACTCAAGTATTTGGACCCTCGATCCCATTAATTTGTTTTCCGATTGCGTATAACGGGGAATCTCGAATTTTTTGGCGGACCCATGCGGTCCGTCATCTTTACATAACAAACCCGTTGATCAATCGTTTACAACAATACATCCGACCGAACATATAGCAATAGCGGAGAGCGGATGGCGACACCATCCATCGACGTTGTTAGTTTCCTGCCAGATTTCTGTAAATATAGAGAAAATTTTCTGGAAGGAACGAACTGTTTGATCGGATTATGAAAGGAGGATGAGATGCCAGTTCCGGATCTTGTAATCCTGGCAATCGTCGCCGCCATCTGCGGGGTTGTTGGTCAGGTACTCGCAGGATACTCCGCCGGTGGTTGTATTGTATCCACCCTGGTTGGTTTCGTTGGGGCAGTGATCGGGACCTGGCTTGCAGGTCTGGTGACGTTTCCCGAGATCTTTGCGATCAATGTAAGTGGTAGAGCATTCCCCATTGCCTGGTCTGTCATCGGTTCAGGTCTGTTCGTAGCATTCCTGGCCGTTCTCAGCAAGGGTCGCCTCACCCTGTAGACCTGCTGCCATCGATCAGAATCAACCTTCCAGAAAACTGGAAGGTTGATTCTTTTAACTGCCATGCATGATTTCGAGGACCGAATCAACGTGAAACAAAGGTAGTATAAATGACACAGTACATTCAACGGAGATGACAATGACTCGAACCATATTCGCATTGATGATCGTTGCACTCATTATTTCTGGATGTGGAGCTATGGCTCTTTCCACGCCGGGTCCTGCCACCGCCATATCATCCCCCACTCGGACCGCGACCATCATCCCAGCCTCAACATCGCTCCCCACATCAACACCGATACCGACTCCGGTCCCGGGAATCTTGTACGTAGACCCGGCGACTTCCCTCGGCCCGATCAGTCCTCTTATTTATGGTTCAAATTATGGACCGTGGCTGGTTGTCTCACTCGATATGCTGCCGGCAGCGTACGATTCTGGAATCAAAATATTGCGCTTCCCAGGGGGTGAATGGGGCGATCAAAATGATGTGAAGGGTTATCAAATCGACCAGTTCATGGACTTTGCAAACAAGGCTGGCGCCGCCCTCCTTTTCTCCGTCCGCATGTTGGGCGGGAATCCGGCACAAGCTGCAGAACTGGTACGATATATAAACCTCGAAAGGAAATATAACGTCCGATATTGGAGCATCGGAAACGAACCCACACTTTACAACGGTGCCGTAAAAGGTCGCGGCGAAACATATGAGATCGATCGCTTCAATATGGAATGGCGAACCTTCGCAGAGGCCATGAAGAAAGTAGACCCCACCATTCAGCTTGTCGGACCGGAGATCAATCAATTCAGCTATGATCCCACGTCGAGGGCCACGACCAACTTTGAAGTGCGGGATCAGATGTGGTTAACGGAATTCCTAAAAGCAAACGGTGATCTTGTGGATGTTGTTTCATTCCATAGATATCCCTTCCCGGCGACCCAGGCATCCGGTCCACCGTCCATCGATGAACTTCGCGCCAACACCCGGGAATGGGACAGGATCATTATCCACGCGCGCGAGTTGATCCATGAATTCGCGGGGCGTGATATTCCCATCGCGATCACAGAATTCAATTCCTCGTACGACAAGTCGGCCGGAGGTGAGGCTACTCCCGATTCGCACTTTAATGCGGTCTGGATGGCCGATGTGCTGGGCAGGATGATGCGTAACGGCGTTTTCATTGCGAACGAATTTGCATTAACAGCTAGAGGCGGACTGGGCGGTCAAGGGTTGGTCGGCCAATATGATCTCTATCCTGCATATTTCACGTACCAGATGTATAGGAAATTTGGGAGCGAGCTGGTCTATTCATCTTCCGACGATCGTGACATTTCAATCTATGCGGCACGGCGTGAAGATGGCGCGCTGACCGTGATGGTTATCAATCTCTCGCTTGAAGAGCGGACAAAAACCATCCATTTTGGCGATCAGGCAAAGGTCCAGGCGGAGACGTGGTTATTTGACCCCTCTCATAACGCGGAAAATGTGGGAGTGCTGGAGCTATCCAACGAAATTATCCTGCCGCCACAGTCCCTCACACTCTACATCATGCCCTGGCACTAATTATGGAGGGTAAACGGGCCTTTCACGGATATTTTAAGAAAAGCGTTGGTTGACTCTGGGGTGGGACTATGAAATAATGTAAACGGTTACAGTAATCGGTTACATACCTCTATGACACGCCGTTCTTCTTCCGTTACAATACGAGATGTTGCCCGTGAAGCCGATGTTTCGGTTGCTACTGTGAGCCGTTACATCAATCAAAATGCTCCAGTCTCGAAGGAAGTTGCAGAGCGACTGGACGACGTAATGAAAAAGCTGAGGTATATGCCTCATGCAGCGGCGCGGCATTTAGCAAGCCGCAAGACGCGTGTAATCGGCCTACTGTTGAATAACCTGCACAATGATTTTTTCGTCCCGCTCTTGAACGGTATTGAGGCAGTTGTACGCAAAAAAGGTTACAATTTGATCGTAGCTACCTATCACGCAAACAGCCGTGAGCACTTACAACCACCGATTGGTCCACACAATACCGATGGGCTGCTGGTTTTTTCCGATGGTTTGGTGGATGATGATCTGGTCAACCTGAATCAGGGCGGTTTTCCCATGGTATTGGTGCATCGCACGCCGCCGCCTTCGGTG
>JBGPNQ010000191.1:0-9823 GCA_041487615.1 Anaerolineae bacterium | reverse complement strand
TATAATTATTCGTGTGAAAAGATATTTACTTCCTTTCTTCATGATCCTGTTGGCTGCATGTTCAACGGTCGGCACACCTGTCGCCCCAACGGGGACCGTCGTTGTTCCCACTGCGGCGGCGGTCACTGCGACACCTTTCTCCACGGATACACCAACTTTATTACCAACATTTTCTCCGACACCGGATCCTTATTACGCATGGAGCGACGACTATCTTCGTTCCCGTACATACGGAGGCGGACAGATCGAATTTCTGGAAATAATGGATCAGAATATCCACTTTACACGTTACCTCATCCGTTACCCAAGCGATGGGTTGCGCATCTATGGCTTTGCTGATATTCCAAATGATGAGGAAATCCATCCTGTCATCATCGCCTTGCATGGATACATAGATCCCGCAGTATATAGCACCCTTGATTACACCACCCACTATGCGGATGCGCTGGCGAGCGCGGGATATGTTGTCCTGCATCCGAATTTGCGCGGCTATCCTCCCTCCGACGATGGTGAGAATCTCTTCCGCGTAGGGATGGCAATTGACGTGTTGAATCTGATCGCGCTGGTCCAATCGCAAAGCGGTGGAACGGATCCACTGAAAAATGCAAATCCGGATTCCATTGGATTATGGGGTCACAGCATGGGAGGCGGGATCACCACACGCGTACTCACAGTCACCGATCATGTAAAAGCTGCCGTACTCTACGCGGCGATGAGCGGAGATGACGGGAAGAATTACAACGCCATCCGCGAATGGTCGGGTCAAACGCGAGGACTGGACGAGTTGAATATCCCCGTCGATGCACTGACAAACATTTCGCCCATGTATTTCTTTGAGAATATCAGTGCTGCGGTCAGTATCAATCACGGCACGGCAGATGAGTTGGTCCCAATGGATTGGTCGGTCACCACATGCGGTCAACTTCAATCGCTCGGCAAGGACGTGAAATGTCAGTATTACGAGAACATGCCGCACACATTTTATGGTCAGGGCGATCAACAGTTCATCCAGAATATGATCCAATTCTTCAATCAGAAGCTGAAAACTCCTTAGTTCAGCCACACCATTCGCTCCGCGAGACGGCAGAGTTCAGTGAGCCGTTCAGGAAAAGAAGAATCTCTGCGCTCTTCGCGAAGCATACTCGCAGAGTACCGCGTCTCTGTAGCTTGATTTAATGCTTCAATCCCAAGAAGGTATAATCGCCAAATGCGTTTTTCGACTCTCTTTTTTGATCTCGACGATACGCTCTACCCGGCTTCCACAGGTCTCTGGCATGCCATCAAGGAGCGCATGAATATGTTCATGCGCGATCGGTTATGCATCCCTGAAGCGGATATCCCAACTCTGCGTGAGCAATATTTCAAGATGTATGGAACGACTTTACGCGGATTGCAACAACATCACCAGGTCGATAAAGAAGAGTACCTGGCGTATGTGCATGATCTGGCCCTCACGGACTACCTGACTCCAGACCCGATTCTGCGGGACGTAATCGCTTCGGTACCCAGCCGCAAGCTGATCTTTACGAACGCAGACATTCCCCATGCCCGGCGCGTCCTAAAAACGCTCCAATTGGACGATCTCTTCGACTCGATTGTGGACGTCAACGCGGTCGCGCCGTATTGCAAGCCCATGCCCGAATCCTTTGCGATTGCCATGGACCTGGCCGACGAACCCGACCCGCGTAAATGTGTGATGATCGACGATCTGTCACGCACGACCCGCGCCGCGCTCGAAGTGGGTATGGCGAGTCTCTTGTATGGAAGCGATGTCCCGACCCCCGATGCAAGCGGCGTCTTTACCGATTGGACTGATTTGCCGATATTGTTAGGCGATTGATTCCGTCATTGCGAGCGAAGCGAAGCAATCTCCCGTTTGAAGGAAGTGGCTCATCGAAGAAAGTGATCTATTAATCGGAGATTGCTTCGTCGGGCTCGCGCCCTCGTTGCAATGACAAGGAAGGAGTAAGAAACATGGAATCAGAGAAAGCGATCATCGGTGCATTGATATTCATCGTGCTGATCATCGGTGCGAATTTTGTGATGTACGGTATTGCGCGCGGTTGGGCAAAAGGTGGGGACTCGCGCTGGATGTCCGCGTTGAAACAGGGGCTGAGCAAACCGCTGGACAGCCAGGCGAACAAATCCATGGATGAATTACATCAAAAGATCGAGGAATTGCAGAAAAATGTAAAAAAGGACGAATAGTACCGCAACTTTGTTGAGTGGTAATGAATGTCGTTAGATCCCGGTTGACAATTTTCAAAGTAACTCTGCAATTTTATGTTGTTGCGGCACGAGTTTTCTTCACAATTGAGGGCGGAAAGCGAACAAAGAATTTACATCGCTCATACACTTAATTCAGCATTCTTTAATGACGGCATAGTATCGTTATGCCGTATATCTGCCGCTTGTCTGATAAATAAGCAAACCTTATAAATTGCTTTGGAGGCTGTCATCCGACCCGGAAGTTTCCCTAATTATGCGGCACTATGTAGTTGGAGGCATTGTGAATAAAACCGTCAAAACCATCATCGGCCTTTTCGTAGCAGTTACCCTGCTCGCAGGAGCGTTCTCAGGTGGATTTATCGTTGGGCATCTTCTGCCCGCCGCTGGAAGCCTGCCTGTGATCAATGATTTTCTCCCCCAGTCACAGAGTCCCTCATCGGAACAGCAAGCCAGCACACCGGACAATGTGCAAACGCTTTTTACTCCGTTCTGGGAAGCGTGGAATATTGTCCATAACCAGTATGTAGACCAGCCCGTGGACGATGTTAAGTTGATGCAGGGCGCGATCCGCGGCATGATGGATGCCCTCGGCGACAAGCAGACTTTTTATATGGAGCCGCAGGTCTACAAGACTGAGACATCCTCCCTGCAAGGATCGTATGAAGGTATTGGCGCGATCGTGGATACGACCGGAGATTATCTGACGATCGTCAGCCCGATCCAGGGATCTCCTGCCGATAAAGCAGGCCTGAAACCCGGTGACAAGGTGATTGCGATCAATGGCGAGGACATGACAGGAGTGGATGCTGAAGCGGCGCGTCAAAAGGTATTGGGTCCCAAAGGGTCACAGGTCACTTTGACAGTGGTTCGCAAAAATGAGAAGGAGCCGCTGCAATTCACGATCACGCGCGACGAGATCACGGTCCGCAGTGCGGATGGGAAGATGCTCGATAATGGAATCGGTTATGTCGATATCAATACGTTCGGTGAAAAGACCACGGCCGAACTTCGCGAAACTCTCGATAAGCTCATGGCGCAAAACCCCAAAGGCATCATTATCGATCTGCGCAACAATCCCGGTGGATATCTGACGACAGCGGTGGAAGTTGCCTCTGAATTTATCGATACGGGCGTCATTCTGTATGAGAAATATGGGGACGGAAAGCGTGATGAATATAAGGCCCTGGGTCACGGACGCGCGACGAATATTCCGCTTGTCGTATTAATTAATGAGGGTTCCGCCTCGGCTTCTGAAATTCTCGCCGGTGCTCTGCAGGATTATGGACGCGCGACACTGGTCGGTGTGAAATCCTATGGAAAAGGTTCGGTGCAGAACTGGCAGCCTCTTTCCAACGATCAGGGCGCGGCACGTGTGACCATCGCCAAGTGGCTCACACCCAAGGAACGAGCCATCGATCATATTGGCTTGACGCCGGATGTGTATGTTGAGATTACGGCGGACGATTTTGCCGCAGGGCGCGATCCGCAATTGGATGCGGCAGTCGAAACACTGATGGCTGTCATCAATAACACGGCCATTCCAACATCCATGCCGACCCCGGTCGTTACCCCGACATCCGTTCACTAACAGAGGTAAAAATGTTATTCTTCGATCCCACGTATCTACTATTCATGATCCCGGCGTTCCTGTTGATGGCGCTGACCTCGGGATATGTCCGTTCAGCCTACAATAAATGGAGCCGCATCCGCGCCACCAGCGGATTGACCGGCGCTCAGGCAGCACAACGATTGATCTCCAGAGGGAATCTCCATGGCGTGCAGGTTGCAGGCACGCAGGGTGAACTGAGCGATCATTATGATCCGCGCAACAAAACGTTATTCCTGTCACAAACTGTGTACAACAGTTCATCTGTTGCCGCGGTGGCAGTTGCCGCGCACGAACTGGGACATGCCATGCAGGATGCAGACGAATATTTCCCGATGAAAGTACGTTCGCTGCTTGTGCCGGCTGTAAATATCGGATCGTATCTGGGATGGATCCTCATCATGGCGGGACTCTTCCTGCGCATCACGAACCTGTCATGGCTGGGCGTGCTCGTCTTTTCAGGCGGAGCGCTCTTTGCTCTTGCCACCCTGCCCGTGGAGCTCAACGCCTCGGCCCGGGCGAAGGAATTGCTCTACTCCACCGGCATCATCCAAACGGAGGAGGAACGGCGCGGCGTCAATACTGTATTGAACGCCGCAGCATTGACCTATGTCGCCGGTCTGGTCACCGCGGTATTACAGTTACTCTATTTCGTCTTCCTGGTTGGTGGACGGCGCAGGAATTAACCGCTTTCCTCAACAATACGAAAACCTTGCAAGGGCTTTAAGCCTTCGCAAGGTTTTTTATTTCACAAAATATAGGGCGGTTTTGAACCATATTCTGTGTGTATAATCCTTCACATATGCGGAAATTCATATTCATCATCGTACTGTTCCTGGGGGCGGCATTCGTTTACCTGAGCTTTGGGGAACTTCAAACCATTACACAGACTCTTCAGCAGGGAAATTTCTGGTTTGTTCTCATCGCTCTTCTTGTTGAATTTGGCTGGTTTGCTGTGGCCGGCCTGACCTTCCGTTCGCTTTACCTCGTGCTTGGCATAGATGAAACGGTCTACAAACTTTCCCTGCTGACCGCTGCGGCGAATTTCGTCAACATCGTTGCACCCAGCGCAGGGATGGGCGGCATGGTGGTCTTTATGAGTAATGCCCACCGCCGTGGACACTCGCGTGGCAAGATCACCGTCGCGAGCATGCTCTATATTTTTCTCGATTACATCGCGTTCATGTGTGTGCTCACACTTGGACTGATCGTTCTTTTCCGCCGCAATGACCTGCACACGTCGGAAATCGCAGCATCCGCGATCATATTTGCCATTGCCGCGGCACTTGGCTTCTTAATGTACCTGGGTTCACGTTCCGCCTCCGCGCTTGGAAATGCACTGGCATGGATGGCGCGCATCGTCAACCGCGTCTTTCGTCCATTTATTCGCCGCGAATATCTGAGCGAAGCGCGTGCCCATGAGTTCGCGCATGATATGGCGGACGATCTCAAATCCCTCCCGGAGCGACCGCGCAGTCTTGTCATTCCCCTTTTATATGCGTTTGCGAACAAATCGTTATTGATGTGTGTCCTGCTATTCCTTTTCATGGCATTCCAGGTACCATTCTCAGCCGGGACGATCATTGGCGGCTTCGCCATTTCTTATTTATTCCTGATCGTCTCGCCCACCCCCTCCGGGATTGGCATCGTGGAAGGAGTCATGCCACTTGCCCTTTCCTCCCTGCGCGTTCCGTGGAGTCAGGCTGTGATCATCACCCTCGCTTATCGCGGCATTACATTCTGGATTCCCATGGGAGTCGGCGCGTTTGCCTTGCGATACCTGGAAAGGGAAAAAGCAGCCCTGCAAAAAAACAAGGTCTGAAAGCCCACCGTTATTTGCCTGTTATGGCCTTTACCACATCGTTGAAGTTGGCAAGGATGAATGCAAGAATGGGCAGCAGGAGGGAATTAACGAAGTTGAGAGACACTCGTACATTGAGGGCCGAGTTCGGCGTGGACTTGATCCGATCGTGGTAGTCCATCAGTTTCGACAAGCGATCCAGCGTATCCTTCTCGGGGATTTCGTCACCTCCCGCAAGCTTCTCGATTTTCGTTTGGACCTCATTCAGCATCCTCCACTTGGCCCGCGTGATCAGGTCGGAAAGGTGATATTGCCCGGCCGCGTACATGATCACCATCGGCGAAAAGACCAGCAGTGAAAGCAGGAAGCCGGGCAGGACGGTTTTCGCGCTGAGCACATTGAAGAGTCCAAGCCCGAGCATCAGTTGGATGATAAAAGCCATCGTCACATACAGGATGAACGACAATAAACGGGAGAGACGTCCCACAGCCTCCGAGCTGCTTGGGTCGGGCGTATACAAATCGAAATGGTAACGGTGCAGTTGGGGTGGGAACATCAAATAAAATGGATAAAGATAATATCCGACCCACATGGCCTGCATACAGGAAACGATCAGTGTTATGAACGATCCGATATGAAAAGGCACGGGGATTCCGGGATCACCATGGCTCACTCTCCAGCCATCGTAGAGTAACTTCGCCAAAATTGGACCCAGGACAAAACCAAATACCAATGGGAACCGGAGCCTGAAATTTCTCCTTAACCAATTGCCCAGGTCAAGAACATCGGAACTTCCTTCCATGCGCTCGAGCAACGGACCATAAAATGTATTCAGGAAAGCGCGCACGTTCACCTTATTGGCGATCAACGAAAGCGCGCCCATGGCGGACGCCCAAAACGTAAATCGAATCTCCGCATCCGATATTTGTTCATGGGACAACCATGAAATTCCTCCTCCTACATCGAAAATCAACGCGGTCAATAAAATCCCGTTGATCCAATAGGAAGGGAAGCCTTCATTCTCCTGTGTGGAGGCATTACGCGGCAGCGTCGAACGCGTGATGAGAGCCCCGATTGCATCCAGGACAAATTCAGGCAGTGACCGATAGCTCTCTATCTCGCTCCGAAGTGTTTGGCGGTGTTCTGCTAAAGAGGGTTTTTTATCCATAGCTGGCTCCGTAGACATTTCTAAAGTATAGAACAAACGAAGGGCAAATGCAATAAAATAGAGTTAACCGTTTCTATTCTCTACACACAAAGGCTTGTACTGAGCCCGTCGAAGTGACACAAGTCCCTCGAAGGAAAAAAGCCCGTGACGTTCTGTTCTCTTCCCCGTTGTGTCGTTTGTGCCCCTGGTGTTAAATAGTATGCCTCTCGCCTCTCTTTTGGATTTCTGGAAACGTGACCTGGAGACCGCTCCCAACCTGGTTGCCTGGCGGACACTTCCAGCGCGTCCCGCGCAAACGCATCTCTTCCCGGATGACCTGCCTGCGCCGGTGAAACAGACATTGATCGCAGCAGGGATTCATTCCCTGTACTCCCACCAGCTCGAAGCATGGAACTTTGCCCGCGCAGGCGAGAACGTCATCCTCTCCACCGGCACAGCCAGCGGAAAAACCCTCGCTTACAACCTGCCTGTCTTTGCCTCCTTACTACAGGACCCAAACGCGCGCGCACTCTATCTTTTCCCAACCAAGGCTCTTGCACAAGATCAGTTCACCAACCTTCAATCCTTCAACTCCAACCTGACATTATCCCGCCCAGCGGGACCTGACACGTGGAACCTCACACCCGCGATCTACGACGGCGATACGCCTCAATCTGCAAGATCTTCCATTCGCAAGAATGCACGCATAGTATTGTCAAACCCCGACATGCTCCACACAGGGATCCTGCCTCATCACACAAATTGGCTGGATTTCTTCGCCAATCTTAAGTTCGTTGTGATTGATGAAGCCCATACTTATCGTGGCGTCTTTGGGTCGCATGTTGCAAATGTAATTCGCAGACTCAAGCGTGTTGCGAGTTTCTATGGCGCAAATCAACAGTTCATTCTTGCATCCGCGACCATTGGAAACCCAGGGGAACTTGCAGAACGGCTCATCGAACAGCCAGTTCATTTAATAGACAACGACGGTTCTGGGCGTGGACCACGTCACTTCATCATCTACAATCCGCCCATCGTGGATGAATCGCTCGGCTTGCGAAAGAGTTCCTTGCTCGAGGCTGTACGGCTTGCACAGGATTTGCTTACAAGTAATGTTCAATCGGTGGTCTTTGCGCGCTCCAGAAGAAGTGTCGAAATCATCTTGCGTTATTTACAGGGAGATCTAACTCCAGACTCCAGCATCGAGTCACCACTTATCAGTTATGAATCTCTACCCAGTCTGCACTCCGTCATCCGTGGTTATCGAAGCGGATATTTACCGACGCAACGAAGGGAGATCGAAAAGGGATTGCGCGATGGAACCGTCAAGACCGTCGTCGCCACCAACGCCCTCGAATTGGGAATCGACATCGGCGGGCTGGGCGCGGCGATCCTGGTCGGCTACCCGGGAACTGTCGCTTCAGCCCGGCAGCAAGCGGGGCGCGCGGGACGCGGTCTAGAATCCGCAGTGGCAGTGATGGTCGCATCCGCAACTCCACTGGATCAGTTCCTGGCTCACCATCCCGAATATTTCTTCGAACGGTCACCGGAGCAGGCATTGGTCAACCCTGATCATTTATTGATATTGCTCGAGCATCTGCGCTGCGCGATGTTCGAATTGCCCTTCCAAAAAAACGAAGGCTTTGGTGCGTTGTCTGGAGAGATCGTCGATGAATACCTCCAGTTTTTGCTTTCCAACAATGAAGCTCATCTCTCGAATGAAAAATATTACTGGATGACAGACTCATATCCCGCGGCAAATATTTCATTGCGTTCGGCCTCGCCACAGGGTGTGGTACTACAGACGACGATGGACGATAGACCATTGACAATAGGGACAGTGGATGGCGAAAGCGCGTTATGGATGGTTCATCCCGGCGCGATCTATTTGCATGAGGCGCAATCGTTCTTCGTGAAGGATTTGAATCTCGAGGAACACATCGCCTATTTGAAGCCCATCGAAAGCGACTATTACACCGAGCCATTGCAAGGCACGGAAGTGACAGTTCTCTCAACCAATGCTCATACCGCCGTCCGCGGCGGCGAGAAAAAATGGGGCGAATTACAAGTAACGACTCAAGTAACCGGTTTTCGCAAACGCCGCTGGTATACGCATGAAAATCTGGGTGAAGAACCTTTGGATCTGCCTCCCACCGATTTGCAGACCACCGGCTATTGGATTTCCCTCTCTGAAGAGATGGTCTCGCAGCTAAGAGAAGCCGGAGTTTGGACCAACGACCCGAACAACTACGGACCCGATTGGGCTCGGATTCGCGACCGCGTCCGTGGGCGCGACAAATATACCTGTCAGGTCTGCGGTGCCGTGGAGACAAATCGCCAGCATGATGTGCATCACAAGATTCCGTTCCGCGCCTTCCCCTCGTATATGGAAGCGAATCGATTGGATAACCTGACAACGCTCTGTCCATCCTGCCATCATAAAGCGGAACAGAACGTGCGCATGAAAAGCGGACTCTCGGGACTCGCCTATGTGCTTGGCAATCTCGCGCCATTATTCCTGATGTGCGACACACGGGATTTGGGAACTCACGTGGAACCAGTTGAAAATAAAGACTTTGGTCAGCCCGCTGTCGTGCTATACGACGCCGTCCCCGCCGGGATCGGGTTCAGCGAAAAACTTTTCGAGATGCACGATGAACTGATCGCCCGCGCCCTCGAACTGGTCAGCGAGTGTTCCTGTGCGGACGGTTGTCCCTCCTGTGTGGGACCCGGCGGCGAGAATGGTTATGGCGGAAAACAGGAAGCGCTGGAGATTTTGAAAGAACTTACATCAGCACCGTGAAAATTCGCATTCTTCAACGAGATGAGACTCCACTCGAATATGTGTTCTCGTATTGACTCATAGATGGAACAGGATGCAAGCTTATGACGTTTTTATAGTTCTGGCCCGGCATGAAAATTCTCCTTCCACCGTTCCTTATTGGAATTCTTTTGATTGGTTGTAATCCTGTCTCCACGCCGACGGGGACATTGCAGTCCAACCTCCCAACTTCAACTCCCACATTCAGCCAGGACTTAT
>JBGPNQ010000190.1:0-9895 GCA_041487615.1 Anaerolineae bacterium | reverse complement strand
TGGGGATCCTGTAGTTCGTGATCTATGAGTACATATGCGATCACACATACTGCTGCGAGAGTGCTGGGTAATACATTTCGCCTGACCTCATGCGGCGCATACGTCGCGATGGACTTCCTATTTTTCATAAAGTTCTTTTTCGCCTTCGGTAAAGTCGGCGTACGGAATATTCGTGAGAGCCTCGACAATCGAAGGGTCAAAAAGGAGGCCTGAATGTTCCTTCAAATAAGCGACCGCCTCATCGGCCGTTGACTTTTCGCGGTAAGACCGATTGCTGGTCAGGGCATCGAATACATCTGCCACGGCAAAGATACGCGCCTGGATGGGTATATCCTTTTCCATTAGCCCGACCGGGTATCCACTTCCGTTCCAGCGCTCGTGGTGATAGCGGATGACAGGCAGGGTATCCTGCAGGAACGGAATGCCTTCCACGATGCGCGCACCGATGTCCGGGTGGATGCGCATAATTCTCCACTCATCGTCGGTCAGTTTGCCGGGTTTGTGCAGAATGGTGTCACTAATGCCTATCTTTCCAATATCGTGAAGTAAGGCGCCTCTTTCCAACGCCTTGAGCTGGTGACCGCTGAGTCCGAGTTCCTCGCCCAGCAGCCATGCCAGGCGACTCACGCGTGTGCTGTGACCTTCGGTCTCGCGGTCGCGCGCGTCCAGCGCGGACATCAGCGCGGTCAGTGTACGGTCGTAGGTAATCTCCAATTCAGCATACGCAGCTTCCAGCTGTTTTGCCTGCTGGCGAGATTCAGAGAGCAAAATGGACCGCTCCAGTGCAATGGCTGCCTGGTTTGCCAGCGTTTGCATGTTGGCAAAATTCTGACCACGGCTTTCAGGAATATCCATCCATAGCGCGCCATATGTGCGGCCGCGCGTGGCAAGCGGGTAACAGACGAGAGATCCATTTTCCCTGGAAACGATGATACTTTGCCCGCTTTGGGTGGCCTGATCGATTGTTTCCATCGGATGCTCCTGCCGGGTGTGTAATCCCTTGGCATCAATTTCCACCTCTGCATCGATGCGTCCGTCGCGGGTCAGGAGGACAATGCCCGTTTCCTTGGAGCTGGTTACCTTGTGAGCCGCCTGTGCAATTAGCTCTGCTGCGTTACTCAACTCCTCCGTTTGAATCACATCCACGCTAAGCTGGTACAACATGGATGTGATATTCAGGGTGGTGCGCAATTCCTGATACAGCCATGAGCTTTCTATGGACGCGGCCGCTTGTGAGGATAGCAGGTCGGCAAGCGATTCATCATTCTCGGAGAAGAAGATGCCCTCCTGTTTTCCAAAGGCCAGGATCGTTCCGATGCTCAGACGGTGCAGACGAATCGGGATGGCGAGGACGCTGCGCAAGCCACTATGATCAATTTCGAGTTTCTTTGCACCTGAATACTTGCGCAGATCGCGCACACGAAAAGGTTTTGTTGCGTTCAGCGCGGCTTGCATGAGCGGCTCATCCGATGGGTTACCGCTCAAGGAAGCCAGGAGTTTGACTCCGTGTCCGGACGATGCGGTCCTGGTGAAATTCCCTTGTTGATCGAGAAGTGTCACCATAACAAATTGCGCTTCGAGAGTTTTCCGTGCAATGACCGCGATCTCCTGCACGGAGGCCTGCGGGTCCATGAGTGTGGTGAGGGAGATACCGGCCTGAATCAACTCGGTCAGGCGTTGATGATAGCTCGAGCGATCCCATGCTCTCAGGAGCTCGGATGCAACACCTTCTGCGATGCTGGCATCCAGGCTGCTAAAGCCGTAGTCTTTCTCAGAGCAAATTTCCAGAACGCCTTTGATGTGTCCATGCTGAAGGATTGGCACGCTAATCATGGAAAGCGTGCTGTCGTTGTCAAGGCGAACAAACTCGGAGTCCAATCGCGTATCGTTTACGATGTGTGTTTTCTTAAATCGTGTTGTGCGCCCAAGCAATCCGACGTTGGAAGCCTGCCTGTAACCGGGCGGAATGAGGCTGGTCATTTTGCCTGCGGAGGCCAGGACAACGTATTCAAGATTCTCGGGCTCATATAAAAAGAGGGAGACAAGCGAACAATCCATCGCACGTTCGAGAGTATTTACCGCCAGTTGTGCTGAAACGGGCGGATCGAGTTCCGCTTCCAGTTGCTGGCTTAGTTCATTCAAGAGGGTCAGTTGTGTCGTGCGATATTTTTCGGCAGATAGCTGGCGCGAGAGCGAAGCGATTTGTTCGTTCAGCGCGTTCGTATTTCCGGCTGGCTCATAGATGAAATCCGACATGACATTCTCATTTTCAATGGTGGGGGCATGAGAATCGCTGATCGGTGCAGATGAAATGTATAACGCACTCGTTGTTAGAAGGGTGATAAACCCTGTAATAAGGAATCCTCCTGCCCGGACGCGCGATACGGAGCCATCCAATAGGAGAAGGAGTCCAATGACAGTAATCGCCTGTATGGCGAACAATACCCAGTCGTTGCGCGATCCTGATGGGTAAGTCTGAATGGCGACAAAGAAAAGAATAACTGCTGTTACGGATAGCAGGATGCTGAGAATGGATTGGGCAAAAGCAGGAATAGTGCCCGGAAAAAATGCAAAAAAACTGGGAGCGAAAAGAATCCATTGAGTAACGAACGATGCTACTCCACCAGCGATGAGAAACCACTTTCTGAACATATGGTGTACGAGGATAGCACAAAAAAGCCTATTTTTCTATGGCTGTAACATTTTAGGCCGTGGCGAACGTCGAAAGCGGCTTACAGCTTTGATAGTATTAGGATGAAATCTGATATAATTTTTTTAATGGAAGGGACAATAGAAAGGGGAAGCGTGCCCTTATCTTATTATTAAGAAGAGCGGTTATGAGCACATCTTATATAACTCTGGAACAAATCGATCAAGCTGCAGACGCGGTTCGGAAACGTTCCTCTTACATGCCACGCGTTGCCCTGATCCTCGGCTCCGGATTGAATGGGCTGGCAGATTCCCTGCAGAAGCCGGACATCATCCCTTTTGGCGATCTACCGCATATGCCTGTTTCCACGGTCCATGGACATGCAGGCCGTCTGGTAATAGGAGAGCTTGAGGGCCAAAGTGTTTTTGTCATGCAGGGAAGGGTCCATTTTTATGAAGGTTACAGCATGGGTCAGGTCACTTTGCCCATTCGAATTATGCAACGACTTGGCATTGAAATGCTATTTGTCACCAATGCAGCAGGTGGTGTCAACCCGGATTTCATCCCAGGTGATGTGATGTTGATTACTGATAATCTAAATCTTATTGGGATGACGGGCATGAATCCATTATTTGGGCCAAACATCGATGAATTAGGTCCGCGTTTCCCGGATATGAGTCAAGCGTATGACCGCGAACTGACCTCCAAGGCTCGCAAAGCGGCCGCCGATGAACAAATCCAACTGCACGAGGGTGTCTATTGCTGTTTGAGTGGACCTTCATTTGAAGGACCGGCTGACTTACGATTCCTACGTGCTGCGGGCGCGGATGCGGTGGGGATGTCCACAGTTCCTGAGGTGATTGTGGCCCGCCATGGCGGGATGCGCGTGATGGGCCTCTCGGGCATCAGCAACAAAGCCAACCTTGATGGCTCAACGGTAACAACTCACGAGGAAGTCATTGAAGCAGGCAAAGTGATTACCCCGAAGGTTGAAAAGATCATACGCGGTGTGTTACGCTCCCTGTAGAACTCAAGTATGGGTGCTGTCTATCGTACTTTGGCAGGTTATGAGCCTCTGATTTACATCGCGCTTGCGATTGGGGGCTTGTTTGCCTTTCGGCGGATGTGGAATTCATGGCGCGAGTGGCGCGACTCAGTATATGGTCTGGAGCGTGAGTTCGCTCTGAGGAGATTGGGACAGGCAACCGCCCTTGCTTTGTTGATCCTTGGACTTGTATTCACCGAGTTCTTCATTGCAACGTTCATTGCGCCCTCCTTGCCTGCCTCCGATATATTGGCAACACCCACGCTGAATCTGCTTGTAACGCCGGCTGGTACTTTGCCGCCCGGTGTAACGGTTCCCTCCATAACACAGACGGTTCCCAACGGAATGAGTGGTTGCATACCTGATCGGATCATGATCACCTCTCCCGCACCTGGCGATGAAGTCAATGGGATCGTGGACATCAAAGGAACTGCCAATGTCCCCAATTTTGGTTTTTACAAATATGAAATTTCCCAAATGGGCACTCAAAACTGGGCAACTGTATCGGCTGCCCGCGAACCAAAGGTAAATGCCTCACTTGGCAATTGGAGCACGACCTCGCTAACAAATGGAGATTATTTTCTGCGACTGGTCATCACTGATAATGTAGGAACCGAACTTGAGCCTTGTGTACTCGCAGTGCGAGTGTTGAATCAGTAAACGGAGTAACGATGCCTTCCATTGATATCCGCCCCGCCATTGCAAATGACCTGCCGCGTTTAATGGCAATAGATCATTCCGGCCTGAGCGATTATGTCTGGCAGTTGGATCTGCGCAGGGACGCTGGGCAGATCACATCCAACTTTCGTGAGGTTCGTCTCCCACGCTCGGTGGTGGTTACATACCCGCGCAATCCGTTTTCGCTCTCAGAGGAGTGGAACCGGCGTGATCTGATGTTGGTGGCGGTATTCGAGGACAATCCGGTGGGATATATCTGCGCGACGGAGGAGCATTCCGCTACTGTAGGCTGGGTAACAGATATTGTGGTTGCCTCGGAGAGGAGGCGCCAGGGCGTCGCGTCAGCACTTCTAACGGCTACCCAAACCTGGGCTTTGGAAAGAGGGGTCCACCGCATCATTCTTGAGATGCAATCCAAGAACCAACCTTGCATTCGCCTTGCACAGAAGTTCGGGTATGATTTCTGCGGGTATAATGACCAGTATTACCCAACTCAGGATGTGGCTTTGTTCTTTGGGAGAGCATTAAAATAAGTCTGGAAGGTTTGCATGTTTAATGGTTGGATGGATAGTTTGCTGGCGGGACTTCAAACAATCAATAATATTTTAACGGCGGGCATTGCCATTACGGCATTTTCGTTATTTTTGTATGCGCTGTCGTTTAATTTGCGTGATCGTGTTGCGCGCTCCTTCGCGATCATTCTGTTATGCGTGGTAGTGGTCTTTACCACGGAAGCGCTCCAGAATAAGACCATACCTGACTGGGGGATAGAATTGCTGCTGCGCCTGCAATGGATAGGCATCATCTTTTTACCACCTTCCTATTTACATCTCTCCGATGCATTACTCGTGACAGCCGGACGCCCGTCGCGGGGACGCAGGCGAATTGCCGTGCGCATGATCTACGCGCTGTCAGTTGGTTTTTTGGTTTTGCTTTCAATGGGCGTGCTCGTGGGTGGACTTGTGTTGGATGGCAAGCCTGCACCACATTTGCAGCGCACAATCTGGACGGAAATCTTCACAGTCTACTATATCGCCATCATTAGTTGGGCTGGGTACAATTTTCTCCGCGCCTTCTCGCGTATGTTGACGCGTTCAGGCCGCCGCAGGATGCTCTATCTGATTGCCGGCGCGACCGCTCCGGCGCTCGGTTCGTATCCGTACCTTTTGTTTGGTTCCGGTATTGCAAGCCGCTTCCCGCTCGCATTCTGGACCAGCGCGTTCATTATCAACTTGCTTGTTGCGGGACTTGTCATTCTGATGGCCTATGCGGTTGCGTTCTTCGGTGTATCGTGGCCAGACCGTGTGGTCAAGAGTCGTCTTTTTAAATGGCTTCTGCGCGGACCGGTAACCGCCTCTCTTGCGCTCGCCATGATGACCGTCGTCCGCCGCGCAGGCCTGCTGTTTGAAGGGGAGTCTTACTCGGCTTTTGTACCACTCGCCGTGGTTGTGACCGTACTGATGTTCGAGCATGCGGTCACGTTATTTTCTCCCATCTGGGAAAAACTCTTATTTTTTGGGCGGGACCGCGCGGAGCTCCAGTTACTTCAAAATATAGAAGAACGGTTGCTGACCCGCAGCGACCTCCAGCAATTTCTCGAGACGGTATTGGCTGCTGTGCGTGATCATCTACAATCTCCGTGCGCATTTGTTGCCGCACTTGACGGAGATGAGTTATCCCTGAGTGTGGTGGCCGGAAACCGGGCAATCCTGGAAAAAGAAAATCTTGATGAGGCCCTGCGTGCCCTGAATCACAACGGTGAGAATGGACGGCAGGAATTTGCCTGGGGTGATTTTTGGATTTTGCCACTTCATCAACGTAAAGTGAACGGCGACCGCGACGAAACTCCTCCGCTATTGGGTTTGCTTGGAATTGCACGCAAAGCAGACCATCCCATGGATAAAGATCAACGTGATGCAGTCTGGCTCCTGGCAGATCGTGCCGCGCTTGCATTGGAAGATCGTCAATTGCAGCAGCGCGTCTTCCGTTCCCTGCAGGATTTGCAGCCGCAAATTGAGATGCTCCAGCGAATGCGCGCCATCGGAAGATATGATGCCAATGCTGAGATCTTGATGGAGCCTTTACCCGAGGAATCCGATCTGGCAGACTGGGTAAAAGATGCCCTAACTCATTATTGGGGCGGACCGAAACTTACAAACAGCCCGCTGATGAATTTGCGAATTGTGCAAATGCTCGCAGATGATTACGAAGGCAATGCGGCCAATGCATTGCGGGCTCTGCTACGCAAGGCAGTCGATCAGGTCAAGCCTGAAGGTGAACGACGATTTACAAGTGAGTGGATACTCTATAATATCCTGGAAATGAAATTTATCGAGGGGCGCAAAGTGCGCGAAGTGGCGGGGCGTCTGGCAATGTCGGAGGCTGATCTCTATCGCAAACAACGTGTTGCGGTCGAGGCAGTTGCACGCGCGATCCTTGATATGGAAAAAAATGAAGAAATAAAGTCAGGAGAATACCATGGCAGCTAATAACAATAACACAAAACGAAAATACGAAAGTGCAATGCCATTCACAGACGAGAGCTGGTGGGAATCGGTCCTTGCCGAAGAAATGCGCTATGCAACGCCGCGTATTCAGCAACAGGCATTGACCAGGCCCAAACCTGTTCTTCAAGAGAAAGCTGAATCCGCTCAGGGGGACCAACAGCCAGCCCAAACGAATTGGGAGGAGGTGAAGGAACTCTACTCAAGTGACCGCATTATCGCAATGAAGGTAACGGGGCACAACCGTGGTGGTTTGCTAGTGGAAACTGAAACGTTCTCAGGGTTCGTCCCATTTTCGCACTTGATCGAATTGGCTGGAAAGGAACAGGACACCGATCGCGATGTCAGCCTCGAATCCTATACAGGCAAAATGTTGAATGTCAAAGTCATTGAATGTGTACCCGAGGATGGGCGTGTAGTTTTCTCCGAACGTGCTGCGCTTGCTGAGCCGGGCAAACGTTCCGAACTTTTCCATACACTGGAAACAGGGTCGCACGTAAAGGGTACCGTTACGAACGTCACCGATTTTGGCGTGTTCGTAGACCTGGGCGGCGTGGAAGGTTTGATCCATATTTCGGAACTTTCATGGGGACGTGTTTCACATCCGAATCAGATTGTCCATCTTGGCCAGGAAATTGAAGTGCAGGTGTTGGACATTTCTGTGGAGCGCTGTCGTGTGGCGCTTAGCCTCAAACGGATGAATCAGAATCCCTGGGAACGCGCCCTGACCGATTTCCCTGCCGATACAGTGCTTCCCGCAACGGTCACAAGTGTTTTGTCCTATGGCGCATTTGCCCGCATAGATGCAGGGGTGGAAGGCTTGATCCATGCATCCGAGATGCCACTCGAGGAGAACAAGACTCCGCGAGATATTCTCAAAGAAGGAGAATTAATCCAGGTCCGTGTATTGCACGTTGACCCGGCACATCAACGGATGGGATTGAGTATGCATTTAAATCAATAATGCCGAATCCTTCCAAAACACAACAGGCATACGAATCTGAATCGCGAGACGATTGGCTCGATCGTCTTGCGCGCTTTAACCAGCATTTTGGACGTTTCATCCGTGATGCGTTAGGTGTGCTATTGATCGCGGTGGCACTCATGACTCTTCTTGCACTGGGTGGATACACTCAGGGATGGGTGCTCACGCCCTGGGCACATCTGATTTCATTGTGGTTTGGATGGGGCGCCTACCTTGTTGTCCTTGCCATTGGATATTGTGGATTCGTAATCCTACGAGGCAGTGGCTTTCACATGGGCTGGGGACGGCTCTTCGTTCTGGAAATCGCTGCATTCCTGACCATAGCGCTGTTCGCCGCCTGGGGGGATTCCGTCCTGCGAGCCGAAGCCGGCATGGATGGCGGTCGTATTGGCTGGGGAATCCTGACGTTGTTCTGGAGGATCGGCAAGCTATGGGGAACCCTCTTATTATTTGTCCTCTGGCTTTTGGCAGTAGCAACAGGCCTTGGATTGTGGGCCGTGTTCGAACGCTGGCTTCTGAAACTCGCAGGTGAGACTCAGCCTGCAGCGCCAGTCGCCGCGCTTCAAGTCGAGCAGGAAGTGCCTGTCGAAAAAACGGAGCAAGGGCCCGCCGCGCGGAAAAAGACTCCCAATCCACTTCCGCCTGAGTTCAGGAAATCCCTCCGGGCTGCCGAACATCAGGATAAAAAGCCTGCTGCGCCCCGTGATCGGGACGAGCGGTTGCCCTCGCTCAATATTCTGCTGGCGGATCAAAACACCCGCCCCGATGAGCGGACGATCAATCAAACGGCGGGTATGATCGAAAAAACGCTCGCTGAATTTGGCATCGTGGCGACCGTGATTGGTTTTCGTGTTGGGCCCACTGTGACCCAATTTGCCGTGCAGCCCGGTTTTATGAAACGAGGCGGCAATACGGAAGAGGAAACACAACAGATCAAGGTGCGAGTCGCGCAGATTGCTTCACTGCAAAAAGATTTGGCTCTCGCTCTTTCTGCAGAACGCTTGCGCATTGAAGCTCCAGTGCCAGGCAAACCGTATGTGGGACTTGAAGTTCCGAATTCGCATGCATCTGTTGTGAGGATGCGCTCGATCTTGGAGACAGACGCATTCCACAGGATTGGCAAACCATTGGCAATGGCCCTCGGACGCGATGTCTCAGGTCAGCCCATTGTAGCTGATCTTTCGCGCATGCCACATTTGTTGATTGCGGGTGCGACAGGCTCCGGAAAATCTGTTTGTGTCACCGCAATTGCAGCCTGTTTGGCGATGAACAACCCGCCAGAAGATTTGCGCATGGTGATGATCGACTCGAAGATGGTTGAGTTGATTCGTTTCAACGGTCTGGCGCATTTGTATGGCAAAGTGGAAACGAACATTGAACGAATTCTGGGTGTGCTGCGCTGGGTCGTCGTGGAAATGGAGCATCGCTACCGGTTGCTGGAGGGGGCGCACGCCCGGGACCTGGAAACGTATAATCGCCGCCTCTCCCGCAAGAAAGAGGCTCCACTGCCTCGCATTGTTGTTTTGATCGATGAACTGGCAGACCTGATGATGTCTGCTCCTGACCAGACGGAACATAATCTCGTCCGTCTTGCACAGATGGCGCGCGCGACCGGCATCCATTTAATTGTCGCGACCCAACGCCCATCCACGGATGTGGTGACCGGCCTGATCAAGGCAAATTTTCCGGCCCGTCTGGCATTTTCCGTTGCATCCGGCGTGGATAGCCGCGTTATTTTGGACACGAGCGGCGCAGAGAGCCTGTTGGGACGCGGTGACATGTTGTTCCTGAACCCGGAGGTTGGCAACCCGATCCGGGCGCAAGGCGTGATGATCACCGATATGGAAATTGAACGCATCATTTCGCACTGGCAGAAGAATGCAGAAATATCCACAGAATCGCCGCCGTGGGAAAAACTGCTGATCGAACCCGAAGAAAACGAAGACCAGGGATTGATCGAGAAGGCGGTTTCGATTGTGCGTCAGAGTCAGCGCGCCTCTGCTTCGTTACTGCAACGCCGCCTGCGGATTGGT
>JBGPNQ010000189.1:0-9936 GCA_041487615.1 Anaerolineae bacterium | reverse complement strand
GAGCGCGCCTGCAGAGGCAGATGCTTACACTTTCACCGCCAATGCGGGAGATAAGATCATCGTACGGATGGGCAAGTCATCCGGAGGCTTCTATCCGGGCATCAGAGTATATAGTCCCGACGGAACCAAGTTGTGTGAGGCAACATCCTACATCAACTATAGCTGGACACAGCTAGCCGAGATCGCTGGTTGTGCTCTGCCCAGTGATGGCACATATTCCATCCTCGCTTTCGATGCTTACAACGGAACATATACCGGTGATTACTCCCTCCACTTGCAAAGATTGAATAATCCAGGTAACCCAGCGTCCATTGCCTTTGGGCAGACTTTGCCGGGTTCGATGAGCGCGCCTGCAGAGGCAGATGCCTACACCTTCACAGCCAATGCGGGGGACAAGGTGCTGGTCAGAATGAGCAAGTCGTCCGGAACCTATTATCCGGGGATTCGGGTATATGGTTCTGATGGAACCAAGTTGTGTGAGGCAACATCCTATATCAACTATAGTTGGACACCATTAGCCGAGATTGCTGGTTGTGCTCTGCCCAGTGCTGGAACATATTCCATCCTGACTTTCGATGCTTACAATGGAACGCAAGCTGGGAACTATTCCCTCCACTTGCAACGCTTGAACAATCCAGAAGGCCCGGTATCCATCACCTTCGGGCAGACCCTACCTGGATCGATCACTATACCTACTGAAACAGATGCCTACACCTTTACAGCGGATGCAGGTGATATGGTGGCGGTGAGGATGAGCAGGTCATCCGGAAATCTCTATCCGGGGATACGCGTCCTCGGTCCCGATGGAACACAACTGTGTGAAAATTTCGGTTCCAGTGTAGCCACATTGATCGATTGCAGCCTGCCAGTTTCGGGAACGCATACCATTCTGGCATTCGATCATTATGGAACAAATACCGGGAATTATTCGCTCTATCTGCAACAGAATAACCCGGGAAGCGAACCACATATCGCCTTTGATGTGCCGCAAGAGATTCAGCCAACTCCTGACTTGCCTGTATGGTTCCAGGTCGATGTTCCGAGCAACACGGAAAATCTGTTCTTCACCTTGCAGAAATACAGTTCATCAAGCGGCGAGATAAAACTATTCAGCGGCACTCAGTTACTGGCAGCCACTTCGGGTTATGACGATCTGATTCTTCGGTTGCCTGCGCCGACCGCGGGCACGTATCGTGTGGAAACCCTGGGTTCAGGTAGCGGACGCCTGACTGCATACACATCCCTCCCCAATTTGCCTTTGGGACAGTGGGTCGTGGGCAATATTTACAGATCGTGGGGACGCGCCTGGTATCAATTCAGCGTCCCATCCGCTCAGAGCTCCCTGCACGTGCACGTGGAGACGATCGGATTGTGGAGTCAACTGCAGGTGTATCGCGACGCACTGAATGGAACGCTGGTCGGGACGGCATCCGGTCCTTCCATGAATCTGGATATCCCATCTCCTCAGGCTGGTATCTATTATGTCCATCTCACAGATTCCGCATGGATCCAGGGCAGCAGCCAGACGCGCGACCACATGATCCGTGCAGATGCGGATCCGATCGAGCCGCCTCCCTGCACTGATCCCATCATTAGCAACTTCACGCCGGATAAAGGCGGTACCGCAGGACAGGTTACTGTAAAAATCAACGGACAATGTCTTGATGCGCAATCCACTGTTCAATTGGCGCGTCCTGGTCATAACAATATCTCCGCCACTTCGATCGATGGGGCCGATGACCGCCGCAGTCTGACCGCCACTTTCAATCTCTCTGGGGCCACACCGGGCAATTGGAATCTGGTGGTCACGAATCCAGGCGTCCAATCTGTGATCGCATCGACGCCATTCGTGGTTGAGAGCGGGGGAGAGGCAATACTCTGGGTGAAAATACTTGGACGTGAAGTAGTAAGGACCGGCCAGAAACAAACAGTCTACATAGAATATGGCAACTCTGGCAATGTTGATGCCAAAGCCGTTCCACTCTGGATTGACGGCATACCAAAAGAATCCACCTGGAAACTTGACTTCGAGGTCAAACCACCGCCACAACCGGAGGGACAGGAACCTGTGGATTGGGATCAAATCCCCATCTATGTTGAAAGCAACAATAATATTGCCGTCCCCTTGCTCATCCCTGTGATACCGGCCGGTTATACAGGCCAACTTCCGATCGAGATCACGATTCCCACAATTCGACAGGTCCAGCTTAAGGCGCGGATGGATCCAGTTGGATTACTCTGCTCGCCAGAAACGGCAGCAGAAAATTGCACGTCCGAATTGCTGAAACGGGCTCTTGGCTACATCCCTGGTGTGAGTTGTGGCATTGATGCATTTTGTTTTTTCTCGGACGTGGCAACCGCTCAACCAACCTGGGGTGATGTTTGGAGTTTGACCCAGGGCCTGGCTCATACGATTATCTCCTGCGCCAAAGATGCAAGTCTATTCCTAAAAATCGCGGATGCAGTCAACGATGTATTTAGCATCGAAAATACAATAATAGCCTGTTCCTTCACGGCCATTGAAGTGGAGATGGATATTGAGGCGTTGTCGTCCATTTCGCCCGAAGATAAATATGGACCCGTCGGTTACGATACCCCAACCACGCCCTCTGATCAACTCAAACATTGGACTCCTGCCAGCCAACCACTGGACTATCGCGTCGACTTCTGGAACAAGGATGACGCGCCCGCCGCGACCGTGGACGTCATCATTACCGACTCACTGGATCCAAACCTGGACTGGAGCACCTTCAAGTTCACCGAGGTCGGCTTCCTCGATTGGAAAGTGCCGCTGGAGCCGGGTCAATACTTCAACGTCGATATCCCCAATGTGTCCATCGACCTGTCCCGCTACTATCCGGGTCAGCCGACGGTCACCATGACAGTGAATGTCGAAGGAACGTTTGACCCCACAACCGGGGAGATCGAATGGGAGTTCCATGCTCTCGATCCTATTACACGCGAGCCACCGGACAATCCCTATGCTGGATTCCTGCCGCCGATTACAAACAGCGGCTGGGAAATTGGCTGGGTGAAGTTCAGCGCTTCACCGAAAGCCGGTCTTGCCTCGGGCACGGTCATTGCGAACCAGTCATTCGTCAAGTTCGACCTGGATGTGTTCAAGCCGGCGCCTGCACAAGGTCCTTACATCAACACACTGGATGCTGCACCGCCAGCTTCTGCAGTGATGTCTCCCACCGGAATACAGGAGTGTACATCGTTCCCCGTTTCCTGGTCCGGGATGGATGACACGAATGGATCAGGCTTGCGCGGCTTCGATATATATGTGGACAATCTGGGAGATGCAGATGCAGCTTATTTGTGGCGGGACAATTTGGGCTCTCATTCTGCCCTGTTCACGGGTGTCCCGGGGACAACGTATGCCTTTTACACTCGCGCCCGTGACAATGTGGGTAATCTAGAGTCCATTCCGGAACCATCGGGATATGATGTGGAAGTCACGGCAGGAGCCCAAATTGTTGGCTGTAATTTGCCACCCAGCGTGCCCGTGCTTCTCTCTCCTGCATCTGGTGTACTGGTGGACACCTTACAACCTGCCCTGGATTGGAAGGACTCTACGCCAGTGGCCGATCATTACCAAATTCAAATTGCGACCAACAGTGGCTTTACCACAGGGGTCATCAACGAGACAGATGTACTGACATCTGCTTTCACACCTGTCTTTGCACTGTCCCCGGGGAAACAATATTACTGGAGGGCAAGGGCCTTCAACGTGATCGGTCAGGCACGCAACTGGTCCGCCGCCCGGAATTTCAAGACGCCTCTCGGTGCGGCCAACATCCTGGTTCCGTCAGACACTCAGACTCTTTTCGTCACGCGCCCGAGCTTCGATTGGGATAATGTCGCAGGCGCCACCAGCTACAACATTCAGATATCGCCAGTGAATACATTTGCCTCGTCGCTGGCCAATGCAACGGTGAATGCTTCGGAATACAACCTGACCAAAGACTTGCCGCCAAACAAAACCCTCTTCTGGCGAGTACAGGCGAAAACATCTGCGGTGACTGGACCCTGGTCGTCCACCCGGTCGTTCACCACCGGCAATCCGCCGAGCCTTCCGGTTCTTGTCTTGCCCGCCAACAATTCGCTGGTGAAGGATGACACTCCATTGTTGGATTGGAAGGATTGCACTGTACCCGCTGGCACTTTCAAACACTATGAACTCCAGGTCGATGATGATCCAGCGTTCTCCTCACCTGTCGTCAATACCACAAGCGTCACATCCAATTTCACACCTCCAGATGAACTGGCACACAACACGAAGTTCTATTGGCGAGTCAGAGCCGTCAGCACAATCGGGTTGAATGATCACCTCAGTGCCCGGTCGGCGGTCTGGTCATTCCGCACTCTTGTCGATGCCCCTGCCTTGCTGTCGCCCGACAATGACTTCCATTCTCTGACCCTTCGACCTTCCTTTGATTGGGACACACCTTCCGGAACGGGAGCGATCACCGGTTACGCAATCCAGATCTCGAAGAACGATCTCTTCACCCAGATCGTGAATACAGGTAATCCGATTAGTTCCTTCTATATTCCCACTGCAGATTTACCCAAGGACGCGACCCTCTACTGGCGTGTGCTGACCAAGGGAGGCAATGGTCCTTCGGTGTATTCTGCATTTCGCGCTCTTACTACACCCAGCAATCCACCACCTGCTCCCGTTTTGTCGCTACCAGCCTCGAACACACTGGTGACCAACTACAAACCCACCTTCACCTGGAATGCGGTGGTTATACCCAACGGCACGAACTTGCAGAATTACATCATCCAAGTGGATGACAATGTAAGCTTCTCCAGTCCCGAGGTCAACGATACTGCCAGCAATCCCAGCTTCACTCCGAGCACTGACCTGGCATCCAATACCAGATACTACTGGCGCATACGAGCGGTGAATACAGCTGATGAACTGAGCAACTGGTCTGCTGTTCGCTATTTCCGCACGATCATTCAGGCACCGCAATCCTTGACTGTCAATCCCAATCCGCTCAATCCGCTGCGACCGACTTTCGAGTGGGAGGATGCCACGGGACCGACGATCACAAGTTATGCAATTCAGCTCTCCACCAATGCGAGTTTCACCACACTATTGGTCAACAGCACGACCATGGATTCCAGTTATGAGATGTTGAAAAACCTGCCAGCAGGCACGACGATCCATTGGCGTGTGAAGGTCAATGGTGCCAACGGTCCGTCCGGTTGGACTACGGCCCAATTTATGACACCATAAGAATGTGTCTTACACAATTCGTCCCTCCGAAAACTGGAGGGACGAATTGTGTGCTTAAGAAAGAGGCTAAGCAGTTTGGCTGTTTTCAGTCCCTGGGCAGAGAACCATTAACGCAGTACCTGTTTGCTGATCTTATCGAGCAGAAAATCAATCAGGTAGTGATTCACTTCGTCTGCCGCGTCGCGCTGGACCCAATGAGTTGCATCAGGGAAAAGGATCAGATTTCCATCGTCACAATGATCGATGCTCGGGCGCGCCATGCGATGAGTGAGGGCCACATCCTTCATGCCCCACATCATCAGGGTGGGAACGCGTATCTGCATTTCGTCAGGGAGCCGCAGTGGATAACGGACGGCGCGATACCAGTTGATCATGGCGGTCATCGCCCCAGGTTGTGACCAGGCTTCCTTGTATTTCTCGATATCTTCATTCGTAAACGTGTGGACCAGTCCACTGCCGCGCAGGACACGGACTGCGCCACGCCAGTCATCGGCGCGCATTCCCATCTCGGGCAGCCAGGGCAGTTGGAAGAAGAATGCATACCACGAGCGGCGCATCTGCTCAAAGTCGCGTTGCACAAATCGCCGCATGACCAGTGGATGCGGGACATTGAGAATGCCCAATCGCTGCAACCGTTCAGGATGTTGATACGCGAACATCCAGGCGACGATGGCGCCCCAGTCATGTCCCACCAGATTGACTTTTTCATACTCAAGGGCGGCGATCAAACCAAGAATATCCTTCACCAATTCATCGACGCAGTAATTCTTGATCCCCTTCGGTTTGTCACTTAAGTTATATCCGCGCTGGTCGGGCAGGATCACGCGAAATCCTGCATCAACAAGCGCGGGCAGCTGTCGAATCCAACAACGCCAGTTTTCGGGAAAACCATGCAACAGCACGACAGGGATTCCGCTCTTGGGTCCTGCCTGAACCACGTGCAAGCGGATTCCATTCGTTTCAATATGGCCATGTTCAAGTTCCATAGAAAAGAAATCTGCCTCCGGTCAAACGAGGCAGGATTGTATCAGAGAAATAAGAGCGGCTGGATTGTCTACCCTGATTGCGGATCTCTTGGCTGCACCAGTGGGATTTGTAAATGGAAAATGCTCCCCTGTCCCAGCTCGCTTTCCACCCACACTTTTCCGCCATGCCTCTCGGCGATGGATTTAACAATGGCGAGGCCCAACCCGGTACCACGTTTTGACAGCGCTTCGCGGTTTGTGCCACGATAGAATTTCTCGAACAGTCGCGGCAGGTCGCTTTTCGGGATTCCAATGCCGCTGTCCTGAATTGCAAAGGTCAGTGACGAATCTGTGCAATGCAGATGAATGGTCACCACCCCGCCCTCGGGTGTGTACTTCAGGGCATTTTCCACAAGGTTATAAATGGCTTGATGCAGAAGCGCCTGGTCGGCTTCAATTACATTCGGCAAATCCCTGGGGATCTCGACACCCAGCGATATTTTCTTCTGCGTGGCTTGTAATTGAAGCGAGCTTGTTACGCGCTCAACAATATCCAACACGGGAATGCTCTCCACTTGCAGGCCAACACCAAAATCAATGCGACCCAGATCAAGCAGGTTGTTCACGAGCCTGGCCATATTGTCCACGCCCTGCACGATCATCTTGATATAACTTTTTTGCTGGTCGTTCAATTCCCCCGCCAGCTCGAGCATGGATGCATATCCTCGCATGAGAGTCAGCGGCGAGCGCAGATCGTGACTCACGGTGGATACAAAATCAGATTTCAACGTGTCAATTTCCTTGAGCTGGCTCACATCGCGCAAAATACACACACGTCCCACTGTGTGACCATCGGCGGTCATTGGAGATGCCATTGCGAGATACGTCCTGCCATCCGGCATGCGGACCTCTGCGGAACGGCGCTCGGTGGATGACGACATCAACAGATCATTCAACGCCTTGACCTGTAATGCCTGTTCAATGCCCGGACGTTCACCCTTTCGGATCGTGACGCCAAAGACGTGACCCGCGGCCGGGTTCGCCAAAATGAGACGGTTCGACGCGTCGGTGACAAGGACCGGGTCCGGCGTGGAGTTTAGAATCGCTTCCAACTGACGGCGACTCACTTCGACCGTCAGGAACAGACGGATGTTTGCAACCGCCAGTGCGGCCTGACTGGCCAGCGTGCTGATAAAGCGGATATCCGCTTCGTTGAAGACGCGTTGCTTGTTATATGCAGCCCATAGCACACCGTAATATCGGCTCTCATGTTTCAGAGCGATGGCGATCAACGATTCAGGATGAGGCAGGTTGGGGTCGAGCATCAAGCCGCGGTTGCGCGAGATCGTCGCCATCACCAGCCGCTCCTGTTGTTCGGTCAAAGACAGGATCTGGTGGTCCAGGTGCATATATACATCCTGTTCCAATCCATCCGCGAATTTGACGGGCGTTTCGACCGTAGTCGGGAACGTATCGCGTACCAGAACGATACGCGCCGAGCTCGCGCCATTGGCAACCACCGCATCGAGCACGGGACGTAAGGCATCGCCCAATGTGAGACTCGATGCAACTCCCTGACTGGCAACAAGCAGGCGGTTCAGATCCTGCAAGCGCGCCTGCAAACTAACACGCATCTGCTCGAAGGCGCGGCGCAGATCGCTGACTTCATCCTCGCCCTCAGCAAGCAGCGGACGATCCAATTTTCCCGTTGAAAGATACTTCGCTTCCGTGGCGAGATTCTGCAGGGAACCTGTCACTGCGCGCAGGTTGGCGCGTATGATGATCAATGCAATGATTCCCAGCAGAACGATCATCAGCGAGATTGGCAACGCGATGTCAATGGATAGTTGTTGGGCGGCTTGCGCGGGAACCGTCAGCACAACAGCCCACGGGTGGCCATCGACCGGCTGGTAGTAGACCAGTTGTCGGGTCCCGACGGATGCGGTTTCATCGAAGAAGGCAGCCTGGGTGCTTGACTGTCCATCATAAGCAGACCACGTGCGGGTGCCCTGGGAGTCATAAACGATGATGCCTTCCGCGATCAGCAGTCCTTCACCGTTCACTTCCGAGAGACTGTTCAGGGTATTGATCAACGAACGTGTATATGGATTTGCACTGAGATAGGTACGACCAATCAACACATATTGGGTTTGGGGAATCGCGGCAAGGAACGATGCGCCTGCTGCACGATCACCGGCAAGTGGTGGAACTGTATTCACTTGATTGGGCACGCCAAGCTGAATTAAGGATAGACCATCCTCTTCGGGGCGGGTGATCTCAAAAACAGGATCAGATGGATGGCTCGCTACAATTGTGTGAGTCCCCAAATCCAGGACAACCAACTGATTGAAATAAGGAACAGACTGAATTCGTTCAGCCAGGATGGCAGGTATATCGGCAGAAGGGTCTTGTAAGCGCGTATCGCTTGCGATCTGTGAGGCCAGGTTTTGACCTGTTTCGAGAAAGAACGGTACATTCTGTGAGGCCAGTTCGGCCGAGCTCTCCAGTCTATCCTGTAATAATGTCCGCGCTGCCCTGCCGGCTACAACCCAGTCGCCAATAAGAAGTGTAAGCAACAGCAGAGTAATGATGGTTCCGGTGCCGGAGATGAAGCGTGTCTCGATGCTTTTTTCAGCGGGCGAGGGTTGAAGTAGACTGGATTGTCTCCAAAGGATTGGGAACGCTGCTGAAATGATCTGCGCGATCAGACCTGCGATCAACATTTCTCCGCCGAATGTGAGACTGACAACTCCCAGATTGCTCAACGCATAATCGAGTCGTTCCGTTACAGAGGCGGTGGTTGAAACAGTGAAGAACGCGCCCAACACAAACAACAGCGCGTGGACCAAAACCAGACTCAACGAGCTGACAAGCGGCTGCCTCAATAAACGAAAAGCAAATGTACGATAACGCTGCCGGTTTGCAACGGCAAACATGGCCGCCATTAATCCAAAGTCAACCACAGAAAAGAAACTGTGCGTATCCCAAATACCGCGCACTAGTCCACTGAACATGCCGATGCCGGCTGCGGCAAATGGACCCAGCAATCCGCCTGCCAGGATCCAGGGAATGGCGGAGAAGATCATCATTGTGGAACCGGCCGGTTCTTCGGGTAATCCCGGTACGGGAAGTGCAGAGCTTGTCGAAACTTCCAAACCAAGGAATAAAGCTGCAAGTGGAGTTGCAAGGATCAACATCCCCGTTATTCCCCACAATCGGGAGTTCCAGTCAGGGTGATATTTACGCCAGCTTATGAGTGAAACAACGAGCAACCCCGCTACTCCCAACCATACCATCCATCCTGCAAGGGAAATGGGATTCAAGTATGCAAGATTGTTCAACAAACTCGGCAGGAACTGCATAGGTAAGGATTATAGCGTTAATCATGCGAAAGCGAGAACAGCCAATGGTCTCCCCGCTTTTTCCCAGGCAGAGAGACGTAGAGATCTGTCATTGCGAGGAGGGTGTTCTTCCCGACGAAGCAATCTCTTTTCCGGTTGCAGGCAAACAATATAGAATGAGATTGCTTCGGGCTGTGGTTTCGACACCTGCACTTGCATGTGATTTGCTTGGCAAATCATGCAAGTGTACGGGCGAGAAAACCACTCATACGCATCAAGCTAAGGGGAAAGTAAGGTGCGCCAATTGAGAGTAGGCATTGGGTTGCTGCCGCCGTTTCTGCTTGAGCGAAAAGCGTTCGACGTGGAGTAAGAAATCATCGAG
>JBGPNQ010000188.1:0-9991 GCA_041487615.1 Anaerolineae bacterium | reverse complement strand
CTATTCGCGATATTTTGAATGAACGTGGACTCATGGACGCATACCGATCACGTCCGGAATATCAGCAAAACGATTACATCAGTTGGATTATGCGTGCCAGGCTTGAAGCGACGAAACAGAAACGCTTGAACCAAATGCTCGACGAACTCAATGGCGGAAAACTTTACATGAAAATGAAATGGAAATAGAGCCAAACACTTTACAGTTGACCTTCCAGGGAGATCAAAATGGAATCGTACGATGACGAACTTACCAGGTTTGAAACGGAGGGCGCTGAGCCGCTGCCGGACACGGCAGCTCAAGGCCACATCGAAAACGAAGGTGCCCGGATCTGGTATACAGCGTATGGGATTGGCTCGCCTGTGATCCTGCTGCATGGCGGACTCGGACATAGCGGCAATTGGGGATATCAGGTGCCGGACCTCGTGAGCAGTGGTTATCGTGCCGTCCTGATAGATAGCCGTGGACACGGTCGCAGCACGCGCGATGCGCAGCCATATTCATATGAGTTGATGGCATCCGACGTTTTGGCGGTGATGGACAGATTGAATCTGGAGAAGGCGGCTTTCGTGGGTTGGAGCGATGGTGCATGCACCTCAATGATCCTTGCTTCCAATGCTCCCTCACGTGTTGCAGGCATCTTCTTCTTTGCCTGCAATATGGACCCGAGCGGCACCAAAGAATTTGAATTCACTCCGATTCTCGGACGATGTATAAGCCGACACAAGAAGGATTACGTACAGTTATCGGCCACACCAGACGCATTCGACGAGTTTTCCGACGCGGTCGGTCTGATGCAGAGGACGCAACCCAATTATTCGGCCGACGATCTGGCTCAAATCAGTCTACCGGTGGCAATTATCCAGAGCGAGCACGATGAATTCATCAAACGTGAACATGCCGAATATCTCGCCCGGAGCATTCCGAATGCAGAATTTGTCTTCCTTCCCGGCGTAAGTCACTTTGCACCGCTGCAGAGACCTGAACAGTTCAACACAGTCATGCTTGTATTTCTTGGCAAAGTTTTGGTTTCCTGAAGAATGTAGGCTCTTTGAATCTGAAATATAATCCACAACAGGTCATTTGCCTTGAAAGGAGTACTGACATGCCAACCGCCAACCGCAGTTTTACGGCCCAAAACTACTTCTTGAATCTTGAAAGTGTTCAGTGCGGTTTTATCAAATCCGTGGAGGGTGGAGGAATTTCAGCCGAAGTCATCCAGGAAAAAACCGGGAACGATTACTTTGTCAGGAAGCACATTGCTCAGGTGAAATATGAAGACTTGTCCCTGCAAATGGACCTTTCTCTGGATAGGACGGTATACGACTGGATCGCCGCCTCCTGGGATGCTAAATATATGCGCAAGGATGTCGATATCTTTGTTGCAGATAAGGATATGCAGGTCGGGAGTCAGAGAGAATTTGCTCATGCGCTGATCACAGAAACCAGCATCCCTGCCATGGATGCGGCTTCGAAGGAACCCTGCTACATGACCCTGAAACTTGCGCCCGAACATTTGCAGCTCAAAAAGGGCTCAGGCAAGCTGACAGGCAAAGCCAGCAAGGGTCCACAAAAGCGCTGGCTTCCATCCAACTTTAGGTTGGATATCGATGGACTCGACTGTACCAGGGTCAGCAAAGTGGACGCTTTCACAGTGAAGCAGATTTTTGCTATTGATAACATTGGAGAAGCGCGCGACTACTCGAAGCAGCCGGGCAAGATCGAATTCCCCAACCTGAAATTCACCCTGGCAGAGAAATACGCCGGATCCTGGATGGATTGGCATGCCGATTTTGTCATCAAGGGAAACAATGGCGATGGTCAGGAGAAGAACGGCTCGCTTACCTTCCTGTCTCCGAATCTCACGACAGAACTGGCGCGCATCAACTTTTTCAACCTGGGTATTTTCCGCCTGGCACCGGAAGAGGCACAATCACAGTCGAATCAAATCCAGAGAATTGTTGCGGAGATGTATTGCGAGCGCATGGAATTCCTCTTCCCCGGCAAGTAGGATCAATCTGGATTCGCATTGAAATTCCACAAACCTGGATTTGAGAGTCTTTTCAAATTAAACAAATTGGACGAGGGAAATCCTCGTCCAATTTGTTTATCCTGCTAATTGTTCTGTGCCTATGGTTGAATTGCGTCCCCGGAGGGGGAAACCAGAGTCCACTCATTATCCATGCCCTGACCGTTGACAGTTCCGGCCGCTGTATCTCCGCTATAGAGATAAAGGGGCCAACCGTTATAGGTCACCTGCATCGTGCCATCGTCACGTGTGATGGTGCCGAGCAGACTTTGGATGGCACCGGCGCCTGCAACCGGTGCGCCTTCTGTAGTGAGTGGCAACCATTTGCTTGTGCATTCCACGTCCACGCAGGCACTCGTGTCACCGTTCTGTGTATCCTTGGTATAGATGTAAAGTGAAATTTCATCACCATTCGTAAGGATGGGTCCATAATTATCGGATAGAGTCGCTTTCACAGTGGTCTCGCCTGTAACAGGTACGCTGCCTTCAGATGTTCCTGTTGCCTCGGGCGTATCTACGACAACTGGAGATGCACTCGCAGCTGGTTCAGTTGCCAATGGCTGGACCACGGTTGGCACCTCGGTCGCTGTAGCGGAACCACAGGCCGTAATAAGAAGGGTTGCTAAAAGCATAGCTCCTAGTAATCTGGTGTACTTCATACGTATTCTCTCCTTTCACTAAATGGTTTCACCAATACCTATAACGGCGAACATTGCAAACTTGAATGGGGAAAACGTCTGTTGAACGGAAATATCACCAAACTCTTAGTTGAGTTTAAACTTTTACTTAGCCCCAATTGCCGCTTATCTCACGCATAACATGCATAATTAAGCTTTTTGAATGGTTTTGCAGCCTGAAATTCATATTCCAGGTTTAGTTAATTCTGCGGCACTCTATAATTCTTTGAGATGGAAAATTGACGGTCACCACTCCTGGTGACCGTCGTTCCACTTAGTCAGCGGGACTAACTTCTGGTAAGGCGTTCTTTGCATCGTCCTCTGCGCGCAAGCGATTGGCACGCGCAATTAATGGTAATGCGGGCGTCAACAAAAGACTCGCCATGGTGATCGCTGCACGAACGGATGAGAGGCTGATCAGAGCCGCGACCGGTCCGCTCGTGATCTGACCGATGGCATCCACCTGCCCCGACATGGAAATCACCGTTGCGCGCGTATCCGAATCCAGACGCTGGTTGATCCAGGCAGTATACAGCGGCTCCATCACATTACGGGTGAGGCTTACCAGCATCACTGCAAGGATACTGATGGCAAGTGCCGGTGAAAACGCGAACGTGAAGATTGCAGCGGAAAGCAGCACCGTGATCCACAGCATGGCGCGCGCAATGGATGGGGCGTGGTTGGCGTCCAGTCGCTTCTCCACCTGGCGCGTCACCACAATGGAAAGCACCATTCCACCTGCCCGCAGGAGTCCAAAGAAGGCGACCTCGTTCATCCCGAATATGTGTGGGAGGGTAAAGTGATCTACGAGATATTTCACCCACAGGCGGTCCCAGCCTTCGGAATACAGCCCATAGATGAAGCCAATTCCCAAAACGGATAACAACACAGGTCTGGAACGGACCGCTGAGAATCCCTTCCTCAAAATATCTCCCATGTGCTGGAAGGAATTCCGGTCTTCAGGACGCGTCGGCTTGAATCCGTTTTCGGGCATGAACAACAGCAGCAATACGCCAATTCCGGCAACGGCAAAACCTCCCGCAAGGATTGGAATATTCACGGCGATATTCCCAAGCGGGATCGCGATCAACATGCCGATCAGGGCTCCGGCCAGGTCATATTGATTGCCGCGCAGAAAGGCGCGGTTGGCGTTTTCCTCGCCGATCTCATCCGAGAGCCAGGCTTGCGTGGCTCCGCTGGTGAAGGTGTAACCGATACCCCATAGCACCTGTGTAAGCAGGATCATTCCAAAGATGGGGAAGAAGCCTTCCACGAGAAAGCCGATGCCCATCAGGAAGAAACCGATAATGATGGAGACCCGGCGTGAGTAGGCATCTGCCACAATGCCCGTGGGGATTTCAAAAAGCAGGATGGTCACTTCCACTGTGGTGCCAACCAGCACCAGTTGCATACCGGAGAGTCCGGCCACCGTGGCCTCATAGAACGATGCGACCACAAAGATCATGCTGAAGAACAGTCCAGTACAGAACTGAAGTCCCAGATATAACTCATAAGCGTCAATCTTGCGGAACATGGTTTTCCTTTTTGGATGAAGTCATTACGATTTTCATTTTGTCTCGAGGCAGATAAACCATTCCACAGGTTGCCAAAGCCAGGCCTGTGGAATGGTTCACAAGTTGAACGGCTTATAGGATGGGTTCCGATACCGTTTCGTTCGGTTCAATTTCAGGCGTTTGGCTCCGGTTCGCCCGCTGGATGAATAGCAATGCAGGCGAAAGCAATAAGCTCGATATGCTGACGGCCAGTTTCACCGAAACCAGATTTGCTATCAATCCGATCATGGGTCCACTGATTGTTTGACCGATTGCATCCACCTGTCCAAACATGGAATGAATGGTGGCGCGCACTCTTGAGTCGAGCTTCTGATTGATCCACGCGGTTTGCAGTGGACTACTCACGCCACGCATCAGGCCCACGGCGATCATGAATACCACGGCCAAAGCAAGCACAGGCGAAAGCGCAAAGCTGAGCATACTCACCGTGATCAGGCCTGTGACCAGGAGCATGGCGCGTCCAATAGCCAGTGGACTGCTGGTATCGAGATGTTTCTCCACAAAGCGGATCACAAAAATCGAGAGAACACTCCCGATCACTTCCAGCAGCACAAAGAAAGACAGCTGGTTGCTGCCAAAGAACACCGGCAAATGGAAGTTATCCAGCAATAGCTTAACGCTCAAACGGTCGAAGCCTTCACTGTACAACCCATAACACAGGCCAATGAACACAATGTTGATCAGCCGAGGCTGCGCTCGTAGGGCGGTCGCGCCCTGTTTGAATATATGCCACATATGCTGCCAGGTGTTGCGATCTTCCTGCGGTGTGGGGTGAAAGCCTGTCTCCGGCATGATGACTGCCAGCGTGAGTCCGGTCAATACGATTCCAATTGCACCAACTCGGATCGGGAATGCAGTGTTATTGGCTCCAATCAGCAGGGTGGCTCCCAATGCAAAAAGCCATGCAAAAGCACCCAGGCGTGCGGTGCGCAGGAATAACTTGTTCGCGCTGTCCTCGCCGATTTCGTCCGTGATCCAGGCCTGTTTTGCACCACTGGTAAAGGTATATCCCAGGCCCCAGACCACCTGGGCAAAAAGGATCGGTCGGAAAGCCGGGAAGAAACCTTCGATGAGAAAGCCGGCTCCGATCAGCACGTAGCCAATGATGATGGAGAGCCGCCGCGAATACACATCTGCAACGATGCCGGTGGGTACTTCGAATACAAACGTGGAAATTTCAAGCATTGTTCCGATCAGGACGAGTTGTAAAGGTGAGAGTCCTGCAACGGTGGCTTCATACAGCGAGTTCGTCGCGACAACCATACCAAAAAATATCCCGACGGCAATCTCCATAAAGAGATAGACTCGCGTTGGGTCTAACTGTAATTTGCGGAACATATATACCTTTGTAAAGTTTGCGCGGAATTTTGTCCGCTAAGCGAAGCCGTAATTCTTTACAAGGATTGTTAAACTGGAATTGCGGCGTTATCCGGCAGGAGAATATTCTCCCTTCTGCCAGGATAGGATGGTTGAGAATACGATTGTCATTTTTACCTCTATATTGATCCAAAAATTTCTTAATAGTATCAAAACCCGTCACCACGGAGACAGAGAGTTCATAGTAGTTTTTCTCAGTGTCTCAGTGTCTTTATTATCCCCGTTAGGGGACTGTGGTTAGTCATGTTTTCTCACGCTACCGGAAATACGTCCGATAGCTTTTTCGGAAACAGGATATTGATCAGAGCGCGCACCTCTTCGCTGTCACACCAGCAATCCGCGAAGGATTGATGCAATTCCTCATAGCGGCGATAGCCAAACAGGATTTGCAGGAAGGTGCGGTCCGGGAAGGCAATAGCGCCCTCATCTATTGACGAAGGCTTCCATGTTTCGATGGCTGCAAGTCTTCCGTGTTCAACGACCAGTCTCAGCCCATCACGGTAGAAACTGATCTTGATCTCACGGCTGTGCCCGACGGCGATGGATTCCGCGATCCGCTTTTCGAGGGCAGGCTTGATGTGATTCAGGAAGCCGATCAGGTCTGGTACGCGCAGGTAATAGGCATATGGTTCGCGACGCGCAGGCACGTCATTTCCCAGAGCTTCATAGACCGGATGTTGCACGCCAAGCATAAAGCCGAACGATGTGCAGTTCTTTCCATCGCGCTTCGCGTATTCCTGTCCTTTATTCCACAAGTGACGCACCACACTGGGTGTCACTGCCAGCCAGGAAATTCCGGGCTTGAGTTCATACCAGAGAGCGCTCACGCCCGTGTTGCCCAGCCAGGTCGGATGCTGGAAGTATCCGACTAATTCACCTGATAAATCCTCGATGATGAACATTTGATAATGATCAGAGTTGTTCTCACTCTGACCATCGAGTTCATATTTGAATATTTCAGGTGTGCGGACACAAGCGATTGCATGTCGCTGAATGGCACGGTCATACAATTCAGCAATGAACGGAAGATCAGCATCCTTCGCGGTGCGGATGTGATATGGCTCCTTTGCGCCATCCTTGAGCTTTGGCACATTTGCCTCGAAGCCAACGCGCCGACCCGCCAGATCCAGCGCCATCTCATAGCCGAACAGGCGATAGTAATAAGGAATCCCGGTAATGATTTGAACCATATGACCGCGTTCCGAGCTCCATTTATGGACCTCTTCAAACTGTGCGCGCACGAGTCCGCGGTTGCGAAACTCAGGTGCGGTGCCCACGAGTTCGGGACGACCCACGCCAAATTCAATTCCCTCATACGACCATGTTTGCGGAATGAGATTCATGGACGAGATGATTCGTCCAGTGGCTGCCTCTTCGACGATGGTGAAATCGTCAGGGTTGAGAGTCGGATGGGGAAGAGACAGCAAATCACGGGTCCAGGCGGCGACACGCTGCGCATCCAGTTCATCGTCACCATGAATCCTGCCGTTGAATTCTGCCAATGCTTCGGCATCCTCAAGTACCGAGCGACGCATGATCAGGCCGTCCCCCAGATCACGCAAAATAATTTTTTGTTGAGTGAACATAATTTGTCCTGTGAGGCGATTGCCTTGCATAGGGCCGGTCGTGCCCGCGCAGGACAATTGCCGTTATAAAAGAAGTTTGAGTTGTCCCAGGGCGGATGGGGCATCCTTAAAGTGGATTCCCTTCATGCCGACCTTTTGACAACCTTCGATGTTGACCTGGAAGTCGTCGACGAAGAGAGCCTCGTTCGGGCTCACCTCAGCCTGCTGCAGGGCAATCTGGAAGATCTTCGCTTCGGGCTTTGCCACACCCACCTCCGCAGAGATGATGATGTGGTCGAACGCGTCCTCCATTTTTTCGCGGACAATATACTCGCGCAAGTCACTCCAGGCATTCGAGATGAGTCCCGTGATATACGTGCCGCGCAACGAACGGAGGAAAGCCAGAATTTCGCGGTCCACGATGTCACCGGCGAAGAACTCATCGCGAATGGCGGTCATCTCTTCATAAGGACGCTTCAACCGTTTCATCACCGATTCCCAGTGTTGAAGAGCAGTGATCGCGCCGATGGATGCTTGCTGACCCGTCTCGCTGCCAAAAACAATCCGATCGAGATCGTCATATTCCATGCCAAGACGGTCCGCCAATTGCTGGCGCGGCGCCTGATATTCGGTGCGGACGATGACTCCGCCGAGATCAAAGAAGACTGCGCGAATGCTCATTTACTTTTCTTCGATGTTCCTTTGGGTGCAGTCTTTTTCCCTTTCGGAGAGGATGTCCCAGTGGTCTGTTTGTCAGAAGTCCTTGCTCTCGGTGCCGCGGGCTTTTTCACGAGAGCAGGTTCAGGATTGGATGCAGCTTCGGCAACGGCGGCAGGCTCCGGCTTGGGAAGAGGTGCCTCCTGCTGCGGGTGTTCCTTCATCTCCGTTTCGAACTGCTTCAGCTCATCCCGCCAGTTGGGCATCGCCATCTCCAGCCGCTGACGAGGGATTTGTGTGGCGCGCCGGCAGCGCGGACAATGCGCGTCGTAGTGAGTCAATTTCTTTGAATCCACTTCCTGCAAGGCATCGAGCATTTGAACCCGGCTTAGCGTATAGGGCGTCTGACAGAAAGAGCAACGGATATTCATGGGTACTCCTTGTGATTCAGTGATTAGCCACAGAGATCACTGTACTCTGCGAGTATGCTTCGCGAAGAACATTGAGAAAAACTCATTTTTTCTCTGTGCTCTCTGTGGCAAGAGGTTTCGTACCGGAACTTTTTACGAAAGAGATTGTACACTGATTTCCGTACCCGCACGCAGCTCCTTTTCGTAATAGTCGTACGCCTGATCGACGCGCATGCCTGCATTTTCATAAAGACGCAGCGCGCCGGTCAGGTTCTGTGCATCGACGCCAAGACCCACTTTGCGTTTGCCACGTCGATAGAACTCGTTGAATGCATGACGCAGCAGGGCAAGCCCAAGACCACGCTTCCGCCACGGACGGCGCACACCGAGCGACCTCACCCAGCCGCGATCTGCATCATAGAAGGAATAAGGGCGACAGATGTTGACCCCTGCAATTTCATCGCCATCCATCGCAAGAAAATATAACGTTGGGTCATAGCCTTCGTGTTCACGATTACGCTTCCACTGCTTCAAACCTTCCTCAAAATTCTGATCGACATGACCGAAGTGGTCGCGGAAAGCATCGTTTTCGGCGCGATACACAGCTTCTGCCTCCGTCGCCGGGTTGTAGGTACGCAGAGCAATGCCTTGCGGAAATTCCGGATCAGGCACGGGTGCGTCCATCTCGATGAGCATGTGATAGAAACTACGGATGTGCTGATAGCCCATATCCTCAAACAACTTTTTCGCTTTTGTCGCCTGGCGATAGCTTCCTACACGCGGTGCAAAGCGCAGCTCAGAAGGTAGAATTGAGACGGCATGCAGCGCGCGTTGTTCGGCCCACTGGATCATCCATGTGCCGATGCCCAGGTCTTCATAGCCTGGATCAAGCCGTCCCCATAGCTCCGGGTGAACGAGCGGAGCGGCATTCGTCCACACTTCGATGTAGCCCACAAGCTCACCGTTCGGCGCGAAGACAAGACGAATATCTTCGGCAGGATCGGCTCCGGGCGTCTCCCATTCATCGCGGATGGATTCGGGACCGTCAAAATCATCCCGACCAATGACCGCGCGTGACCAACGGTTAAACAGCCTCATGGCTGCTTCAACATCGTTCATGGTTGCGCCGCGAGCAGTAAAGCCTTCTGGCAATTTCGCAACGTTTTCTTTTTGTAGTTGTGCGTTCATTTTCATTCCCTTATGTAGCCACGGAGTCACAGAGACTCAGAGAAAATGAAACTCTGTGACTCCGCGTCTCTGTGGCTAGCTTGTTATTATTCATCCATATCACGGCCGGGGCGCAGTTCCTTTTCATACACGACAGCTTCAGAGGCGACATGCATGCCAGCTTTTTTATACAGGCGGGTTGCACCGGTAGGATTCTGGGCGTCCACACCCAGACCGATGATCCTGGTGCCGCGTTTATGGAATTCACCAAAGGAATGGAGGAGTAATGCTTCGCCGAGTCCTCGTTTTCGCCAGGGGCGTCGCACACCCAACGTGCCAACCCAGCCTGATCCCATGCGATAACGGCAAATTGAATAACCGGCGACCTGATCGCCATCCCAGGCAATGAACCATAAGGATGGATCGAAATCCTTATGTTCCATCACATGATGCTTCCAGCTTTCAAATGTCCCGGGTGTGTGTCCCCAATGATCGCTGAAGGCTTCTTCATGCGCCTCAAAGACAGCGTGATCAT
>JBGPNQ010000187.1:0-10011 GCA_041487615.1 Anaerolineae bacterium | reverse complement strand
TGTGATCGCATTTGTACTCATCGAGCACGTTCTACTGGATCCCCAATTGAACCTCTTTCTGATTGTTTATGGCAGCCTGGTCATTATTTATTCATTGGTCAATATTGCTGTTGTGCTCAGAACCAACAATTACCAGGAATCGTATGGCCTGCTTAACGCGGTATTAAGTGGAATCGGCCTCGGAATATTCCTATTTACAGTACCTGCACGCTTCATCGAGGCATCCCACATTTTGATTATCCTGGGAATCCTGGCCGTAGCTACGGTATCTGGCAGGCTTCACGCATACATCACGATAATCATCACCCTGGCAATCAACATTTCATATTTGTACTCCAACACGAGCAGCATCGATTTGCTCGGTTTTGCGACTCCTTATATTGTAGGCATTGTTATTTTAGAGGCGGTTTTGCGGATCAAGGATACAACTCAGCAACACATCCATCGGCTTGAAACAATCAATAGAATCAGCCGCCAGATCATGTTGTCGCTAGAAACGGAACAAACCATTTCGTTACTCAACGCGACCATGCAGGATGCCCTGGAAGCCGATACATATTTTGTTGGCATTGTGAAGGATGATCAGATCCAGCTCGACCTGTTTTATGATGACGGTGAATACTTCAACGGAATCAAAGTGCCGTTGGAGGGGACTCTCTCCGGCTGGATTATCAAGAACCAAAGAGCACTGTTCCTGCCTGATCTGCGTGAAGATGTGCAATTGGAGGGTGTAAAGAATTTTGTTATTGGCAAGGAAAAGACAAGTCTCTCGTGGATGGGCGTTCCGCTCAAGGCATCCAATGTGACCGGTGTCATATCTTTGGGATCCTATAAACCCAACGCGTTCGACAGCGGCGATATGGAATTGCTCTCCAATCTTGCACAACACGTCACGCTGGCATTGGACAATACCATCCGTCACGCCCAGGTGGAGGAACAAGCCCGCCTTGACAGTATGACCGGCGTATTCAATCATGGCTACTTCCTCAAGAAACTGGCCGAACAGGCACAGGATTCTTCAACAACTAATTCACTGCTCAGCCTGATCATGCTGGATATTGATTTTTTCAAACAATACAATGACACCTACGGTCATCTTGTAGGTGATAAAATTCTCAAGACCCTTTGCACTGCCATCAAACATCACATCAAGCAAACAGATTCAGTTGGACGCTGGGGCGGCGAGGAATTTGTAATCTCCCTACCCGGAGCAAGCGGTTTGGAAGCCTTAAAGGTTGCTGAACGGATCGGGCTAACCATGGCATTACTACGCGTGGAAGATCGTGAACAACGGACCGTTCCAGTACCGACCGTCAGCCAGGGAATCGCCGTATTCCCGGTTGAGGCAAACGAGATCTATCGCCTCATTGATCTTGCAGACCGTAGGCTGTATGTTGCCAAGGACAGAGGACGCAATCAGATCGAGCCTGACCCGACTCATTGGGAAAAACTGCAGGCACAGGGGAATACCTTCAAGAAGGAAAGCTGATCTGGTCGTTGACAATGCTGCTTGTCTTCACCCAAGAACTTCGTGAAACGCATTTACAGTTTTCTGGATGCCTTCATCATCAATCCAAAAATGGGTCACAAGACGAAAACGCCTCATAGCTGCCCAATCGACCAACACCCCATATTTCTTTATCTTTTCGCAGATTTCCTGCTCGCTAAATGGAATCCCATCTGCTAGATTCACGTAGAGCATATTTGTGTACGGCGATTCGGAATCCACCACCAGACCCTTGACTCGTCGCAGTCCATCCGCAAGTTTCTTCGCGCGGATGTGATCATCCGCAAGGCGCTTTACCATCTTCTCCAATGAGATGATGCCGGCTGCAGCGATGATGCCCACCTGTCGCATGCCCCCGCCCAACATTTTGCGGAGATGCCGCGCACGTGCTATGAATTTTTGTGTGCCCACAAGCATCGAGCCAATCGGGGAAGCCAGTCCCTTACTCAGACAGAACATGACGGAATCCGCCGGATCCACCAACTCCCGGACAGAGATATTTTGAGCAATTGCGGAATTGAATATTCGTGCACCGTCGATATGCAATGCAAGATTATTCCGGTGCGCCAGCTCACTGATTTGACGTGTATAGTCCGCGGTGAGAGGAATACCGCCGCAAACATTTTGCGTATTCTCCAAACAGACGAGCCGCGTAATCGGATGGTGAACATCCTCGCTACGAATGGATGCGTGAAGATCGTCGAGCGACAGGGTCCCGTCTTTTTGGTTTGAAACAGGACAGGGCTGGATCCCGCCCAAAGCGGCCATTCCCCCGGCTTCATTCAAGTAGATGTGGGACTGATTCCCGACAATAACTTCGTCCCCGCGCTGACAGTGGACCAGCAAAGCGAGCAGGTTGCCCATGGTTCCCGATGGAACGAATATCGCCGCCTCCTTTCCCAACATTCCGGCCGCAAGTTCCTCAAGATGATTGACCGTTGGGTCGTCACGATAGACGTCATCGCCTACTTCCGCTTCAGCCATTGCTTCCCGCATTTCGGGTGTGGGTTGGGTTACGGTATCAGAACGAAGGTCAACGTACTTCATGTGAATCTCCTCAGAGAATATTTTCCTGTGCAACGAGCGAGTTGGATTTCATCTCCAGCACAACGAAGCCTGGCAAACCAAGGTCATTCCAAAGTGAAAAATCAGAAATTCCCGTCAGCCGCGACACAAATAAAGAAATGACCGTACCATGTGAAACAATTACGATGGACCTGTTTGGATGAGATCTTAAAATGGAATTCACCGCTTGTGTAAATCGCCGGTGAGCACCATTGGCTGTTTCACTTCCCAAAATGAGCCGGTCAGGGTTTAGGAAGAATGCATGAACGGTCTTCTCGAACTCATCCCGGGAAAGATAAGAAACGTCACTTCTATCATGTTCATGCAAACCTTCGACCATGGCTAGTTCCAATTTAAGATTTGTCGCAATGATCTGTGCGGTTTCAATTGCCTTCGGCTCAACGCTGGAAATCAAAATTTCCGGCCGAAAATATATCAATCGCTTTGCTAAAATTTCTGCACGCAACCGCCCCGCTTCCGATAAATGCCATTCGCGGGCCGGACGATCTTCCGAAATTTCGGGCAGGGAATGTTTAACCAGAATCAAATTCTTATTCATTGAGCGCGTAATGAGATCAGAACTCGTTCAAGTTCCTCGGGCAACGGCGCTTCAAAAGACTTTCGCTCTTTCTCTCCGGGCAGCACTATTTTCAAGCGATATGCATGCAGGAAATGTCGGTGAATTTGCAGGGATGACTTTTTTCTGCCATAGATTTCGTCCCCCACGATGGGACAGCCCAGGAACTCACAGTGCAACCTGATCTGATGCGTTCGGCCAGTGAGAGGGTGAAACTCCAACAAAGTGTGTTTCTGAAAACTTTCAACAGTTTTATACTCAGAGATCGCTTCACGGCCACGGCTCTCAGGGACAATCGCCATCTTTTTTCGATGACTGGGGTCTCTGCCGATATAAGCTTCCACGCGACCGCTGGGCGTCGGCGGTTTACCGTCTACAAGCGCCAGATAGGTCTTCTCCACATTTCGCAAACGGAATTGATCCTGCAGCCAGCGATGAGCGCGCTCATTCTTCGCGAGCAGAATTAATCCCGACGTCTCTTTATCGAGTCGGTGGACAACACCAGGTCTTTCCTCGCCGCCGATGCCTTCAATCTCGGGATCGTATCCCAGCACTGCGTTGACCAACGTTCCGCTGGCATGGCCCGCAGCCGGATGAACGACCATTCCGGCCGGTTTATCGATCACAAGCAGATCGTTATTTTCAAACAGGATGTCGAGCGGAATATCTTCGGCGACCAGATCAGTCGGCACAGGCGGCGGAATCCGAACTGTCACGTTGGATTCGCCCTCCAGTGTTTGGCCGGCTTTCTTCGCCGCGAGACCGTTCACATCCACAAACCCATCGGCAATGAGTCCCTGGATTCGTGAACGCGAAAATTCCGGCAACTGCCCTACAAGATACTTGTCGAGCCGTTCAGGAGTTTTCTTTTCAAATCGAAAGTTCAGAATACGATCAATCACTTCTGGTTTCATGGGGTACTTCGGAAAGAGGCTGTTCGGCTCGTTCTCTTTTCTCCGCGCGTTCCTGCAACCATACACCCAGGAACAATACCACTGCCCCCATGCTGATGCTCGCATCCGCGACATTGAACACAGGGAAATTTCCTACAGAAATAAAATCAGTTACATGCCCGATGGTTAGGCGGTCAATTAAATTTCCAAGGGCACCGCCTAGTTGCATGCTCAACGCAAGACGCAGGGACCAGTCATTACTATCCACCTGAGGATAATAGAAGAGGATGGCACCGATGACGACAAATGCCAGCACCGTCAGTACCATGCTGCCATCCTTGAACATGCCAAAGGCTGCGCCGGTGTTGTACCAGTGAACAATACGCGCATATGGACTCAACCAGGACAAGGAATCAGGAAGCCATGTACTTCCCTCTGGAATATTCGCTCGTACAAGTTCTTTTGTCCAGCGATCCAGCACCACGATCACTGCGGCAATCAATACGATTGCCCAATATTTTCGAAACAAATCTTTCACTATTCACCTCTTCAACGACCGTCTGTTTCATGGATTCGAAAGTGTTTGGAATTATATACAGGACAAAATCCAAATTTCAAATCTGCACGATGATACGGTACTCGGGAAAATCGCCCCATTCTACCATTACTCTGTGAGATAGACGCGCGGCACGCGTGCGCTGATGTTTGTGAGTACTTCATATTCATTCGTGCCCATCCACTCAGCGAAATCATTTGCTGTAATCTCATCTCCGAGAAGGATGACTTCATCTGCAATCTGCGCTTCATCAGCACCGACATTGACCATGAACTGATCCATGCAAATGCGCCCGACCTGTGGATATTTCTTCCCATTGACGAGGACTTGCGCCCGATTCGTCATGCGACGAAAGTAGCCATCCGCATAGCCGCATGGGATGGTAACGATTCTCGTCTCAACCTCCGACTGCCACAGCGACCCATAGCTGACCGGATGCCCTGGCAGCGTGATCTTCGAGAATGCCACCTGTGACCGCCATTTGATTGCAGGTACGATTTCAACTGTATGGCGAAGTCCAACTGGATAGACACCATAGATCATCAAACCTGGGCGGACCATATCCATATGACTCTCAGGGAATTGTAATACCGCGCCCGAATTCGACATGTGCCGCAGCGGCGCTGGCAGGCTCCGCTTTTCATAAAAACGCAACACTTCCTCAAATCTTTCCAATTGCTGTCGCGCATGGGTCAACTGAAGGTCCTCTGAATTTGCAAAATGAGTATAAACCCCCTCGATGAGTATATGCTTACATTGTAGCGACTGCTCCAAAAATGATTCCGCCTCATAATAATGCACACCGACGCGTTCCATACCGGTGTCAATTTTCAAGTGCACGGCTAATTTCGTTTTGGCAGCTTCCGCGGCGGCTTCGGCGGAGGCGAGCAGTTCGGGTGACGAAGCGGTGAGGATCAGATCGTATTCGATGAACGCGGGAATCTGTTCAGGCAGAGTCCCTCCTGCCACAAGGATTGGTTTTCTAATTCCCAACTGGCGTAAATGGATTCCCTCTTCGACCAGGGCAACTCCAAAATAATCCACATAGGGTTCGAGATATGGAGCGACACCATCCACACCATGACCATAGGCATTGGCTTTCACCATCGGCATGACTTTTGCAGGAGCAACATGCTTTCGAATCGCCTCGATATTTTTCCTTATTTGGGGTAGATTGACTTCGACGAACGTGGGACGCATTGCAGCTCATTTCCTCCAGTGATATTCCACATCGGGCTCAGACTCTGGCGGCGGGCTGACTCCGAACTTCTCGGCAATAAAGCCGTTCTTTTCATAAAACGCCCGCGCATTCACGTTGACTTGCAGGGTATACAGCCACACATGTTCAGGAGATCTTTGCCGGGCGAAATTCAAGAAGGCTTCGCCAATTCCGCGACGCTGGTAATCAGGATGAATATATAGCTGATCTATAAAATCATCCTCCATTGCCATTAACCCAACGGGATGACCCTCCATCTCAACAACCCAGACGTGATTCGTGGTCAGAACATGGTCACGAAAGTAGTCCTGATCCTCGTAGAAAAAATGTCCCTTTTCACGTTGAAACTCAGGAAGCGATTTTTCGCGCGAGACTCGCCAGAGGATCGTTATCGCATCAAAATCGGCATCGCGATACGGACGAATCAAAAAGTTTTCAGTCATGATTTGAGCAGAAAAAAATTGAGCCAAATGGTTGGCACCGCCCATTTGGCCCAAAATGAATACGATTTATTGCGACTTAGTAATCGCGTCGGCGTTCACGGTCGCCGCCACCGGGTCTGCGGTTCCCGCCACCGCTGCGGAAGCCACCACCACCGCCGGCCGGACGATCTTCGCGGGGGCGGGCAAGGTTTACGGTCAAAGGACGACCGCTGTAATCCTTGCCGTGGAACATGGTGATTGCGCTCTGGGCCTCTTCCCCTGTGGACATCTCAACGAAACCGAACCCTTTTGAGCGTCCGCTTTGGCGATCCTTGATCACCTGAGCGGATTTCACTGTTCCAGCCGCGGAGAACAAGGATTCCAGATCGGCATCTACAGTGTTGTACGGCAAATTGCCAACATATAATTTTGCTTCCATAGCAATTCTCTACTCCTGAGTGTGGGCCATGAGGGCGAAGCATCCTTCACGGCAATAACGGATCCAATATGCATGACTCCCAGCGATCGCAGACACCCAGGTGCCAAGAAGCGAAAATTCCCTCTGATTGTCGGACCACCATTCATCCATGCAACGTACAATTCGATTGTAGCACAAGAAAGATAGACATGCTAGAAATTCGGAAGGTGGAATTGGAGCCAACTTCCGTTCTCGCGCAGGGCAAACTGTCTCCCCGCTTCGAGCCGCTCCAATCCTGACGATTTGTCCGCGCCAAGCGCTTCGGCGTTACGCCCGTTCGCAATACGCCCAAATACACGCGTGCGGAAGATCTCGATCCACCCAATGACCTGTCCATAACGGACAGCATTCAGGCTGAGGATGGGCCACACACGCCGCGTAGTGCCACGCAGCAAAAGCCAGCGAAAATCCTGTAAGGCGTCCTTTTCCCATTTTGTAATGGATTCCAGATCGTCGACCAACAACAGGACAGATGGTTGAGTGCCTTTCTTCGAGTGCGCCCAGGCGGCAAGGGAATGGATCAGTTGTCCCGCGCTTTCGTGCTCAACGTCGAAGATTCCCGTTAAGTGAGCTGTGCTTTCCACAGCTGCCCATTCTTCAGGTTGATTCGTGATCACTGCATATTGTGCCTCCTCTGAACCATGAGTGAGGACCATCGAACGCGCGATGGACTTTAGAAAAGTTGTTTTGCCTGCACCTTCATCACCGATAACCAGCATGGGACCGGGAAGTGGATCATGTAGATTCAAGAGAACGGGTAATCCATCGGAAGCCATGCCGAGGAACAACGCTTCGCGCGGCAGTGGACCGATCTCAGCCAGGACCCGGCTCAGGTCTGACGCGGCAACTGCGGGCTGGGCCTGAAGCGCCGGTGTTGAATCTGTCCCCAGTTTGAGTTTGGCTATGGCTTCGAGCGCCAAGTTGAACTGACGATTTGTGGTCATACGTCCTCCTTCTGGTTTTAGAACGTATGTTCTATTTTAACCACCATCCCCCAGCCGTCAAGATATTTTGCATTAAAGTTTTATGGCAGAATGTTTTTGTCGATCATCCAGGCGTGCAGCTCGAAGATCAAACGCCCCGCTTTGACCATGGGATCCGTGCCAATCAACTCCTGTGCTTCAGCAAGCGAATTTGTTTTGAGAGCACCGATGCCGCGTATCTCGCCACTGGTTGCAAATGAATCAAGCAACGGTCCATTAATGACCAGTTTGCCCAGCTCACCGAGTCGGCGCAAATTTGCGAGGTGCGCATCCTGCAATGCATCGATCTCCGGGGTTTCATCCGGAGTCCACGTCGGACCCTTTTTAAGTAGAAAGATGTAGTAGATGGTCATATCCGGAAAATGTTCTCTCACATCTTTCCATGCCTGTGCATCGTCGTATTGCATGTCTTCTCCATAACAAAGTGACTGTCACCTGCTAGGTGACAGTCACTTCATGTAATGACTAATGCCAAGCCCCAACAATTGCACCCATGACAACAAATGTGACGAGATGGTTGCCTGCTTCAAGCACCCAGGCTTTCAGACGATCTGCGAACAATTTGTTTGTCAAACTCGAGGGGGCAACGAAACCAAGCCAGAGCATGAACCCTGCCGTCGCGCCGGATACAAGTGACGTGCCTCCGGTCAGACTCCCCATGGAATTGACGAAGAGGGATATGAACACTGCCTGAACAAAGGCAGAGAACACGATCAGCCCCCAGGTCAACCCCATTCCGATGGTTGAACCACCCGGATCTGCACTATCTGATTTGCCGATGGCCTTCCACCAGGCGGGGAAAAACGTCTTTGGGCTAAACCATACGGAACCGATGATCATGCTCGCCACTACACAAGCAAGTACTGCCAACCACTTGATATTACTAAAATCCATTTCAGCCTCCATTGTTAATATTGATTGGCTGCTGCCAATCTCTGGGTTTATAACACGAATATTTGTTCTAAGATACGATGCACAGGAGGGGTGAGGCTCGGATCAAACACTTCCACCGTCCTTACTTCGTTGGAACGGTTTGGTGGAAGACGTCAAATTCTGATCAGATTTTTCCTGCGACATAATCCAGTATGTCAATCTTCGTCAGAATCCCAATGGGCCTGCTGTTCTCTACAACGATCAACGCATATCCCGAGGTCAGTGAAGGCATCGTCTCTTCCAGTGAAGCCTCGGGCGGGAAAACTGCACCCGCATTTTGCACAAGGGAGTCGATGTTCTCATCCTGGCTATGTTCATGTCGATCCAGCATGTGATTGAGCAGATCCACTTCCTCGATCAAACCGACCAACGATCCGTCCGAACCAACGACGGGCATCTGCGAGACCGCGTTTTGATGCATCATGGCCACCACTTTTCGGATCGAGTCGCCCAAAGCAGCCGTGAATAACACCTTGTTCGGCTTGGCGATTAATAGATCGCGCAGTCCCATCTCACCGAACTCCATCGAAAGGAAACCAAACTCTCGCATCCATTTGTCATCGTAAAATTTCGAAAGATAACGTGAACCTGAATCGGGGAAAATGACAATGGGTATGCGGTCAGCAGGTAATTTGCGACAATATTTGATCGCACCCGCCAGCGCGGACCCTGATGAGCCACCGGCAAAAATCCCCTCCTGCCGGACCAATTGCCGCGCCCACAAAAAGGACTCGCGGTCACCTGCGCGCTCGATCCAATCTATCACGCTCAAATCTGTCGCCGACGGCAGGAAGTCTTCGCCGATACCTTCCACTTTATAGGTTTTTGGATAGGCACCTTCCGGGATTTTGCCACCGCTTTGCCAGATCTCCGTAAGGATCGAACCTTCAATATCCACCCCGACGATTTTGATATTTGGATTCCTGGACTTGAGGAAACGACCGATCCCCGAGATGGTCCCACCTGTCCCCATGCCGATGATGACATCGGTCACGCGTCCATCGGTCTGATCCCACAATTCGGGACCCGTTGTCATCTCGTGAGTCAAGGCATTGTCGGGGTTGTGATATTGATTTGCAAGAATTGCATTGGGAGTTTCGCGTGCGAATTTCTTTGCCACTTCATAATAAGAACGTGGATCTTCCGGCGCTACGGCTGTTGGCGTAATGACGACCTTTGCCCCGTAGGCGCGAAGCAATAGGATTTTTTCGTTGCTCATCTTATCCGGCATGACGAAGATGGTCTTATAGCCCTTGAGGGCCGCGGCGATGGCAAGTCCCACGCCAGTGTTACCGCTGGTCGCCTCGACAATTGTCCCACCCGGGATGAGATCCCCGCGCTTCTCTGCCTGCTCGATGATATTTGCCCCCACCCGATC
>JBGPNQ010000186.1:0-10036 GCA_041487615.1 Anaerolineae bacterium | reverse complement strand
CCAGAATGATGTCTTCGAACGGGAAATTATTCCTGTCAGCGATTCCCCGCACATACATGACAAAATCCTTTGGTGTCTTGCCTGTATATCCACCATATTGATTCACCTGATTACAGGTCGCTTCAATCAGCGGAGAAACCCTCGAGGCTTGTGAAAGCTTGAGAGTCTGCTTAATCACATCTGGATGCGCAGAACAGACCGATGGTATCCCCCTCGCCTCGCCCCGTTTTTGCGCAGCAAGCACTTCATCCAGATACATGCTTCATTGCCTCAGCCAGAGCTGGCTGTCCATCCGTGCCACCCGCGCGTTGCGTGGACAGCGCCCCGCATACACACGCCAATCGCAAGGATTTCTCAAGTGACCACTCATTGAGATACCCATATAGAAAACCCGCGTCGAATGAGTCTCCCGCGCCAACAGTATCAACCACATGCACCGGGATGGAAGCGACCTTGACTTTTTCGCCGTTGCGGACCCCCAATGCGCCCTCCGCGCCCAATTTGATTCCAAGCGATTCCACTCTGGACGTTAGCCTGTCCGCCGCCAAAGTGACACTCGGCTCCCCCGAAAGCGAAACCGCTTCCCTCTCATTCGGCAAAAATACATTCGTTACCGATAGCAACTCATCGAAGCCCGTCCAAAGTTCGGATGGGTCATAATTGGTATCGAGTGAAGTGGTCAACCCAAATGCTCGTGATCTTCGAAACAGGCCCTGCAGATCAGGCTGAAGATTTGTTTGCAGGAAATAAGATGCAACATGCAAATGTCGTGCAGCTTTGAGCAACGTGTCAGAGATATCGGAGGCGCGTAGTGCGGCGATCAGACCGGGGTGAGTCAGAATCGCTCTGTCTGAGCCTTGATTGAGAATGAGGCTGAGTCCCGTTTGTCCATCTTTATGCACGATGACATTGGAAATATCCACGCCACGTTTTTGCATTTCAGCGAGCATGAAGCGACCGAAGACATCATCTCCGCACACGCCGATAAATGCAACTTTCAATCCGAGCTGCGCCGCGCCACATGCAAAGATCGCGGATGAGGAGCCGATGGTCAGCACCGCTGAATCAACCAGTTTCTCAGTTTGATTGAATGCAGGCACAACATCACCTGTCAGAATCAAATCAGGATTAATTTCGCCGGCAACCAGAATATCGAAAGGGGTGTCAGGTGCCATGTGTCAAGATTCAGGTGTCAAGTATCAGGTGTCAGGTGTCAGGTCAGTAATTTTTGTACCAATCGAATGGCGCATCGGCGGTATAGAAATCAGTATAGGGTTTGGCAAGGGCATGACACAACGAGGTGAGTCGCGACATTCGATAACGCGCAGTGGTATGGAGGAATTTCATTCGTTCATCGCCCGCCATCATGACCGCTTCCTTCCAAACCGCGCGACCGACGGCGATCCCACTCGCACCCGCGTTGCAGGCAACTGTGACTTGGCGCAGAAAGGTCTCATACTTCACTGCGGCAGAGAGCAGTATCCACGGCGTGATAGACGCGGACGAGATCTCCTTGCAGGCGTCCATCCATTTGGATTCATCATTGTCATTGAGATCCAGTGGAAACTCAGCCTTGAGAATATCCACGTTCAACGGCGTCAAGCGCTTGGCCGTTTCAACAACAACATAACATTTTTCACCGGAACTAAGTTTTTTATTTTCATCCAATGAGTACGAAAGCGGTTCAAGCATCAAAACAATATCCTGCTTCCTGCATTCCTCCGCGATCTTTGAAGTGAAGTCTTCGATTTCGCCCGCGGTGGATGAATCGGGGTGGTAATACACCAATAACTTGATGGCGCTGGCTCCCATACGCTTCGCTTTTTCCACGGACCAGCCAGGGATGATCTGTGCATGACGAGCAGTGGCATCGCCTGTATATCCCGTAGACTCCACAGCGACAACCAATCCCACGCGGTTGGGAATAGCGCGCTGGGCAATTGCCTGTGCTGCAGACACTTCAGGGTCGAGTAAAACAGCCGTTGCTCGTTTTGCCAACGCAGTCGTCACGTCCACTTTGAAGCGGGAGAGTTCATCGTCATTGGCGAAAACAGGATTCGCTTTGCGCAGGTTCTGGCGATGATCCAGGGCGAGGGCCGTGAATGTACCGCGATTGGATGAGATTTGTTGCAGTCCACGGAGTTTGCCGATTGATATGAGTTTCATGTGCCAGGTGTCAGGGGTCAGGTTCGAGCTGTCAAGTATCAGGTCTCAGTTGTTCGTCCGTCGAACGTCAAAGGTTGAAGGTCAACTGACCTTTGACGTTCGACTCGGTTTGTAAACGGAATCAGCGATCAGCTTCGTATGAACCGCTAGTGTTCATCCGCTCCAATGTCTACAATGCCATTGATGATGCGTGGGTTGCCATCAATATCCACTGTGCCCATTTGAGAGCTTGGAAGATTTTCGCCTGCGTTGATGGCAGGTGACCCTGTGTTGATGTGCAGGTCTCCGCTCGATGGATTCACAAGTAATGGATCAAGACCGATGAGGCTGGTCGAATCGTTGCCTGAGGCACTCTGATACGCGGCGAAGGTAGTGTATGTGACGTTCTTCCAGATCCATGTGCCGTTGGAGCCGCCACCCAGCGCGAAAAAGAGGTTGCGGTCAATCACATTGCCAGTCATCACGGAACTCCAGCTATCGACGAAAAGCCTCGCATCATTGGCGTAGATGATATTGTTTTTGATAATGTTGTTGCGCGTGTCGTATTGAATATAGATTTCACCACCCCAGTCGCGTTGAGTGTAGTTATTGTAAAGTGTATTGTTCACGATGACGCAGTTCTGGGTGCTGCCGCGACGCTTGTCATAGCCACCGAGGGCAACCCCCACCTGCGTGTTATTGTAGATAAAGTTATTGCGAACGGTGATGTAACTTGCGTCTTTACCTGCATGTTCGCTCGCCAACTCGACAGCCAGGTTCGTGTCATGTATGATGTTGCGGTCCAACAGGATTCGCGTGCCACCATCTACATAAATGCCATCCGCACTGCGTTCGTTTCCATAGGCAGGGTTGCCAAAGGAACTGATGTTGTATATAGTATTGCCGATCACCGAACCATCGCGGGCACGGTCCACAGCTGGGTCGGGCGCTGTGCCTTCGTAGCCGATCAAGTCAATGCCGATGTTGTCATTATCGTGAACGATATTATGCGAAACGGTGAATAGTTCGACGTTCCCGTTGAGAACGAGCGATTCGCTCCAGCCAAACTTGCCGTTGTACACCTGGTTCCCGTCGATGATGATGTCGTGGAAGGAGTTGGTTGCACTGCGTCCATAGACAGCAATGCCGTGTGCACCGCAATGCGCACAACTATTTTCGATATCGTGTACTTTGTTGTTGCTGATTTCAATATGGTCGCCGTAGCCGCGAATCCAGAAACCCGCAGGGAAAGCAGATGTACTTCCGCCCGCTTTCAAATTACGCACTTCAAATCCAATCACTTTGATGTAGGACTTGTTCTCAATGACGACCAGGCCTGTCTCACCGCTGATGGAAAGTCCCATGCCATCGATAACCGGTGTACTACCTGTAGAGTTTTGCAGGATAATGTATCCACCGCTTGCGGAACCGGAGTTACGGAACGTAACAGTCTCGTTATACACGCCCGTCATCACGTTAACTGTGCTCCCCGCACCCACGCGGTCCAATGCATATTGAATGTGACGCCAGGGCAACGAGGAGCTGCCAGGGTTGGAATCATTCCCGCTGACTGAGACGTAATATGTCCCTGGCGGAAGAGGCGGTGTTTGTGTAGGCGTAGCAGTTGGTGTGGGCCTCGGGGCAGCTTGCACACTGGCGGGGTTCACCATCCACAGACTTGCAAACAACACAACAATGAGCGGAATGCTCAAGAAGATTCTCTTGCGCTGAATCATGTGGACCTCCTGTAATCCTTTGAATGCGATACCCACGACACCACGTTACCGCGTGCCTGACAGGGACATGGATATCGGCGAACGCACCCCGCCACGCGCCAACGATATGAAATCATTAGCATCGTTCTAGATATGTGGTGCACCTCCTGGGTAAATCATGGGCAGGTAACACGATAGGCGGTGAGGATACGATGCTTCTGGATGATGCTAAAGCGGAGTTCCCTGGCCTTTGTACAGGCAGCAGCAAAATCCACACCGGTATCGTCATACTCCGCGGCAAAGACAGGCTTGCCCGCCTGGATAAAGGGCATCATTTTTTCCTGCCAGCCATAGAAGAAATAATCTTCGACGATCGCAAAATCGAAATGGTCAAGTAGATCCTTGACCTGGTCGGCAGCGTTCTTGATGCCAATCGCCAGCCCACGCTGATGCGCCTCGTCCGCCAGCCATAGTGCGTATTTCAACTGATCATCGTAGGTGATTGGAAAACCTGAACCATTGCTGTGGATCTCCATATTATCGGGCTCCACGGCATCGAAAGCCTTCGCTTTGCAAATATCAAGCCGTGCGCGCATGATCGGTGCCAGCAGATCCAGGCGGCGGATATCCAGCCACTTTTCTCCAGGCCAGCCTTCATAGTCGTCACCCAATAATGCAGGCGGGAACTGAGCTTTGTCAGGGCGCCAATCCTCCCATGAGCCAACGTTGATGTAGCCAATGGTTTTGCGTCCTTTGGCGTGCAAGTCGGCAATCACAGAGGCGTCATTATCGAAGATGTCAATGTCGTAGACATCCGCGTCTATGGACGTATCCACAGGCGGCTCGGAAAGCTGCCATTGCCAGGCAAGTCCAACGGTGGGTCGCCACCAGTTTTTCGAAATAGATGGGCTAGAAGACAAGAGAAACTCCATTGAAATGAGAAATGATCATATTACTAATACTGAGGCATCATATCCCCGTGGGCTTTGATCAGTTCATCCACGAGTGACCAGATCTGGTCGAGGCTAAGTTCGGCGGCAGTGTGTGGGTCAAGCATGGCGGCATGATAGATGTGTTCGCGCCTGCCTGTGAGCGCAGCTTCGACAACGAGGGATTGCACGTTGATATTCGTCTGTTGGAGCGCGGCCAGTTGCGGGGGCATCCTTCCAATTTTGGTGGGCTGGAGTCCGTTTTTATCCACGAGGCACGGGACTTCGACGCAACAACCGTGAGGCAGATTATCAATAAGACCCTGATTGGCCACGTTGCCATAGACAATACGCGGCGTGCCTGTTTCCATCGAGTGGATGATGAGCGAACCATATTCCTGGCTGCGCTCATATCGTTGTTCGTCAAGTTCTCCACGTTCAAGAGCGGCCCTCTCCGCCTCCCACTCAGCGATCTGTAATTCACAACGTGTGATGTATTCGTCAAGCGGAATCTCGTACTGCTCGATGAGGTCGGGGCGATCGTTTTTGATAAACCATGGGACGTATTCGCTAAAGTGCTCACTCGATTCGGTGACGAAGTATCCCGTACGGCGAAAGACCTCATAACGCACATGGTCTGCCAGTCCACGATAACGATGTCCGTAAGACTTTGCTTCTGCTATCTTTCGAAGTTGAGGATATAAATCTTCACCATTACGCTCAAACTTGAGATAGAACGCCATATGATTGATGCCGGCACAGATGTAGTTGATTTCGTCATAGGGCACGCCGAGGTCTTCGGCGAGGGCTTCAGCGGTCCCCTGCACACTATGGCACAAGCCAACCGTTTTGATCTTGCTGGCCCGATTAATTGCCCAGGTATTCATTGCCATCGGGTTGACGTATTGCAGGAACATCACGTCGGGACAAAGCTCTTCCATATCCTCGCATATATCGAGAAAAACGGGGATGGTGCGAAGTCCGCGCATGATACCGCCAATGCCGAGCGTATCGGCAATCGTCTGACGAATGCCATATTTCTTTGGAATCTCGAAGTCAACGACCGTGCTGGGTTTATAGCCGCCGACCTGGAACATGCTGATGGCATAATCTGCTCCATCGAGAGCCTGACGGCGGTCAAGTGTTGCTTCGATTTTTGGTTTGGCATCGAAGAATTGTGCGACCTTGTGCGCCACGATTTCAGAGGTTTTCAATCGTACCGGATCAATATCCATCAGGCTGATGGTGGAGTTGGCGAGTTCAGGAAAACTCAGAATATCGCCGAGAAGGTTCTTGGCAAAGACAGTGCTGCCCGCGCCGATGAATGTGATTTTGGTCATAGAATCTCCTAAATATTTATGCCATTCCGAGGGCGACGCCCGAAGCAATCTCACACATAAAGAGGAGGTTGCTTTGTCGGGAAGGGCACCCTCCTCGCAATGACAAATTGTTTTTATTATCTCTTCACTCCGCTCAAAGCAATTCCTTCGATGAACTGCTTTTGAGCGAAGAAGAATACAAGCAAAAGCGGCAGGATGCTGATCAACGCGCCTGCCATCAGGACCGTGAATTTACCGCCGTGTGACATCTGCTGTTGGAAGAAGGCCAGTCCGACCGTCAACATGGTGTTTGGGACAGATGGCATATACACGAGCGGATGCAACAGGTCATTCCACGCGCCCTGGAATGTGAAGATGGCCAGGGCGGCGAGTGCAGGCCTGCCCAGTGGAAAATAAATCTTCCAGAAGATTTGAATCAGCGAGGCACCGTCCACACGCGCGGCATCGACGAGGTCACGCGGGATGGTCAGGAAATATTGCCGGAGCAGGAAGGTTCCGAAGGCGCCGCCCCAGAACGCGGGCAGCCAGAGCGGAACGCTCGTCCCAATCAGATGAAGATATTTGAAGATGATGAAATTCGGGATAAGAGTCACTTGCGGTGGAATGAGTAACGTCAATAGCAAGGCTGTGAAGAGTGCATCGCGCCCTTTGAATTTGACAACGGCAAAACAAAACGCCGCCATCGCGCAGGTGAGCAATTGACCAACGGTGATCAGGATGGAAATATATGCGCTGTTCCAAAAGAGCAGAGGAAAATTGAGGTCAACTGAGAAAAGTTCTGTGAAATTATTCCATGTGAAAGTCGGAGGAATCAGCGTCTTGGTAAATTGGTCTCCGGGCAGTTTGAACGAAGTGGAAACCATCCACAGGAACGGACCGACCATCAGCACTGCGCCCACTAGTAGCAGAGCGTAGGAGACAATATCAAGAATAAGTTTCTGGTTTTGTTTTGTCATGCCTGCTCTCATTCATAGACCACATAGCGCCGTTCGAGCCAGAAATAAAATGCCATCAACACCGCCACAATAACCGTCAACTCGACGGCTTGCGCACTTGCGCCACCGTAGTTGAAGAAATTCCACGCGTTGCGGTAAATCGAAAAAACGACGACGGGCACGGAACTATCTCCCTGCCCACGCCGCGTGAGCATGTAAATATAGTCATAGGCCTGGAAGGCATTGATGGTGGAAATCAACACCTGGAAGAAAATACTCGGCGTGATCAGAGGCAAAGTAATTCGGAAGAATTGTTTAAATCCATCCGCTCCGTCAATGGCGGCGGCTTCGTAGTATTCACGCGGTATCGCAGTCAGGCCGGCAAGGAAGATGATCATCCCTTCACCAATTGCACCCCAAATATTGACAATGATCACCGAGTTCATGGCGTTCTCAGTGCAGAGCCAGCAGACCGGCTGCGCACCCAATCGTTCAAGGATGAAGTTGAGAATACCGGTGTCCTTGCCATAGATCATATTCCACACGAGTGCAGTGGCCACGGCGGATGTGACCGCGGGCAGGAAGTATGCCGTACGGAAGAACCCTACGCCGCGAATCTTCCGGTTCATCAGCACCGCGACAAATAATGAGACAATTACCACACCTGGCACATAGATCGCTGTGAACTTGATGGTATTGGTCAACGACAACAATATCTTTTGATCTTTGAACAAATCGATGTAGTTAACCCAGCCCGCCCAGGAGGGAGGCGTGAGCAAATCCCACTTTGCAAAACTCAAAAGAACCGTCGCGGCGACAGAACCCAGCGCGCCGAAGATCAGACCGATAAACGTTGGCGTAAGCAAAGCCCACAACCAAAACTTTTCGCGACCGAGAGGTTTGAGTCCGTATTCCATCAAGGCTCCTCGCCCTCACCCCAACCCCTCTCCCCAGGGGAGAGGGGACTCCCTTCCCCGTTGGGGGAAGGGCTGGGGATGAGGGTAAATCTACTTATTACTTGCCAGCACTTCATCCGCCGCAGAGACGGCATCATTCAGCGTTGGATCCAACTCTGTTTCTCCCGTCCAAATGGTTGCCATGCCGTCACCAATGGCACTCGACCATGCGTCATAACCCTTGAAGACAGGTTTCATGTGGGCGAATGCAAGTGAATCAAGAAAAACTTTTTGATCGATCTGGGTCTTTTGCTTCAGGAACGAATCGCTTTCTGCCACACTTTTTAGAACCGGGCAGGCGAATCCAAGTTCTGCCAGGCGCTTTTGTGCAGGCTCACTTAACACATATTTGAGAAATTCAAATGCCGCATCCGGATTCTTGGAAGCTTTTCCGACGACAAAGCCGGCGCTGTTCACGCTGGTTGCCTGTCCTGCGGGGCCCTTCGGCATGGGAGCGATGTCCCATTTGAATTTGACTTCCGCATAACCGGGCACCGCCCAATGACCAATGGTTGTCATCGCAGCGACGCCAGCCAGGAACGGATCGCCACCGTATTCGCCAGCGGTGGTGGAATCAGGCCAGGACTTATCCACAAACATCATGTCGTGGAACAATTGCCATGCTTCATGTGCCTTTGGATCACCCACCAAAGTCTTGGTGTGATCCGCGCTGATGATGTCTCCGCCATACGCCCAGATGCCTTCGCTCCAGATTAGTTCCATATCCCACAGGTCGGAATAGAAACCATATTGAGTCGTTTTTCCATCGGCCCCGGTTTTGGTCAGTTGCTTGGCAGCATTGCGGAGATCATCGTAGGTCCAATCCGCGGTTGGATATGCCACGCCTGCCGCATCGAACATATCCTTGTTGTAGAAAAGAACGATCGTTTGGAAATCGCGCGGCAAACCATACATGCCATCTGGCGTCTTATAGGCTTCCAGGGTCTGTGGGTAGACGCCGTTTAGCATATCGGGATTCTTATCGAGATAGGGCTGAAGGTTCAACAGCACACCGCGGCTTTGATAATCAAGATAGAGAGGTGCATCCATGGCAAACACATCGGGTGGGGTATCCGCTGAGAGCAGGGTTTTCAACTTCGTCCAATACGAATCCCAATCCGAAACTTCCACCTTCACGGTGATGTTCGGTTGCGCCTGATGAAAGTCAGCCACGATCTTGTTCCAGACTTCCAGTTCCGCCGGATCGCCCCACATCATCATGCTAATGGTGACAGGCTCATTACCGGCGGCAGGCTTCGCGCCTCCACAGGCGGTCAGCACAAGACTGACAATCATCACGAGAACAAGCAAGCGATTTTTCATGATCTCATCTCCTTTTCGTAGGGCGATTTGGCAAATCGTCTTACAAGTTTAATTGGACGACTGCTGTTAGATTCTTTGGATGATCGGGATTCAATCCCTTTGACACCGAACGATAAAATGCCATCAACTGCAAAACCGGAAGATACAGGACTCCTCGCACAATCTCCGGGATTCCTGACTCGAATTTCACGTCCGCATCGGACTCACCCAAAGATGCCACCGTTCCTTCAAGCATTCTCATCTCTGACAGCACTTTCGCTTCATGAGAGCGGTTCGCATCGGACAACATTCCGACCACGACTGCCTTTTCATTGACCATGCTCATCGGTCCGTGACGGAATTCCAAAAAGTGGAATGGTTCGCTGTGTGTAAGAGTCATCTCTTTCATCTTGAGATTGACCTCACACGCCAGACCATAGCGGATTCCGGAACCCAGAAAATAAAAGCGATCAAAATCAAGATTCGAACCAATCTCTTTGGCAAATAACTCATAATTACCAATTATCAAATTACCCACCTCCGGTAATTTCTCCATTGCGCTTACCAAATCATCCCGTCCTGCCATGCGCGCACAAAAAGCGGTGGTGGCGACAAACATGGAGGCGAACGAACGCGTCTGTGCAACAGATTCCTCCTGTCCCTTATCGATCACAATATTCACATTTGCCAGCCCGGAAAGAACTTTATCGTAAT
>JBGPNQ010000185.1:0-10076 GCA_041487615.1 Anaerolineae bacterium | reverse complement strand
TAAATGCTTCCAGCGCAGTCCCTCGCATAGCATCCCCGAGGGGGCGGCGCTGGAGTAGCAGCTACGCTATCGCCGAGGACGGCGACAAGAGCATCGTTTATTCCGACGTGAAAAATACTTTCTTCGGCTGCCAGGCGGGCTTGCTGTCTTCGCCTTCCACCGCTTCCATGAGGGCAACCAGTTCACCCTGTGTACTGACACCACGTACGCGGCTTCCAAGGACCGTATCCTCTGCGGCTTTGACACGATGTCCATGGCGGACGCCTTCGACATCATCGGGACTGAGTTCGAGGGCGGGCCAATCACCCAGCGCCTCGGCTGCGGGAATCAGATATTGATACCAGTTGCCGGCGTGGAACGCCTCCTGCAATTTGCGCAGCGGCACTGCGTCCCGCAGGGAGAACCGTCCGCTCTTCGTACGGCGCAAACCTACCAGGTAGGCGCCACATCCCAGCTTTTCACCGAGATCATTTGCCAGCGAGCGTACGTACGTGCCCGACGAACAATGCACATCGATCACAACTTCGGGCGGGGCCCATTCCAATACTTCCAGGTGATGGACCGTGATCTTGCGCGGCTCGAGATCCACTTCTTCACCCTTGCGCGCCATTTCATAGGCTTTGCGTCCCTGTACTTTGACAGCAGAGTAGGGCGGCGGTGTCTGCTCGATCTCGCCGATGAACGTTTTCAAGACCTCTTCGAATTGTGATTCGGTCACGTTGACAGGTTGGCTCGCAGGTGTAACCTTGCCCTCGGCATCAAACGTGTCCGTTCGTCCGCCCAGACGGATAATGGCCTGGTAGCGTTTATCCGAAGCAGAAACATATTCACTCAATCGTACCGCTGGTCCGACCAGGATCACGAGCACTCCAGAAGCACGAGGATCCAAGGTACCTGTATGTCCTGCGCGGCGCAAATTTGTTCCATTTCGAATGGCTTGCACTACATCGTGTGACGTCATGCCCACTGGTTTATCCACTACCAAAACACCAGAGATGGCGTTCTTAATATCTTGACTATTCACTTTTGCTCCTCCTTAAATTCTCCATTCTAATTATGACACATTTGTCTGAATATTTGGTTAAAGTCCCAATTGTTCCCGCGTAGCCTTTAGTACTACGGGTTGAATATCCTTCAACGAGCCAGGGATGTCCGCCCCCGCCGCCGCCGCGTGGCCCCCACCTCCGAATTGTTTTGCAATCGGTGAAACATCGATGCCGTCTACAAGTGCCCGCCAGGAAATTTTCACATGTTTATCGCTTTGCTCAACAAAGATCATTCCAACCTTATTCCCATCGATGGATGAGATTATGTTAATCAGGTCTGCATCGTCGTTGCCTCCATAACCGGCCTGTTTGCGATCTTCCAATGTGAGTGTACTCCAAACAATCCCGTTCTTCTGCTCCAGGCTGGAAAGCCCTGCACCCCAATAACGGGCAGCCGGAAATGATTTATGTACCAGCGAGCGCATGTATAGATCGGGCATATTAACACCAGTTTCCATCAACATGGCGCATAGACGCAGCGCAGATGAGTTTGTATTGGAGGTTCGGAAACCGAGCGTATCGGTAATGATTCCCGTCAACAAGGCGGACGCAATGGGTTTCGTGATTTCAAATCCCCATGCTGCCAAATGGTTCGCCAGAATGGCGGCGGTCGCCACCTCTTCTGACTCTATCAGATTTAGCTTTCCGAATTTCTCATTTGTCTTATGATGATCAATGTTAATGTCCGGCTGGCCAAAATTTTCGAAAACTTTCCCTACGCGCTTGAAATCTGCACAATCCACTGTGATAAAAGTGTCATGCTCTCCACTGGGTTCCTTGACGATGAGTTCGCTTCCTTCCAGATGTTTGAAGGAGGATGGAAGTCCATCAACGAGCACCATCTGCACAGATTTTCCCGCGTTCGATAGGGCTACTCCCAACCCCAGCAATGACCCTATTGCATCACCATCGGGGCGAACATGTGAGGCAATCACCATGCTTATTGATCGATCCAAACGTTGTTTAATTACCCCAATAATATCTTCGGTCATTTCTCTAAATTTCCTCTTATGTACCTATATGTTTCGCTAAGGATACAGTAGTTTATTGCTTTTTCCGCAATTCGGCAAGTATCTTTTCGATGTGGTCTGCGTTTTCAGGTGTCATATCCCAATGGAAGCGAAGACGGGGAAAGGCGCGCAGTTCGACGCGCGAGGCGAGATTGCGCTTGATGAAACCAGAGGCAGATTCAAGTCCCGCGAGAACATCGTCCGAGCGGGAGACACCCTCCACCGCTGAGACAAAGACATCGGCGTACGCCAGCTCCTTATCTACTTTAACGTCGGTCACAAAAATTTGTTTCAAACGCGGATCACTGATTTCGCGGATCAGCATTTCCGAGAGTTCCTGGCGGATCCGATCCGCAATACGTTGCAGTCGAGTACCCGATGGCATATTTTAACCCTGTCGCAGGCAAGCCCTAGTCCGCTTTTTCTACAACGTAGCAGACCAGTTGGTCACCAACCTGAATGTCATTAAAGCTTTTGAAACCAACTCCACATTCGTAGCCCTGCTTGACCTCTTTCACATCGTCCTTTTCATGGCGCAGGGATCCCATGTCTCCTTCGTAGACAATGTCGCTACCGCGATATAAGCGGGCCTTGGCATTGCGACGCAACTCTCCCTCGGTCACTTTACAGCCCGCAACCTTGCCGAACTTGGACGCAGAAAATACTGCAAGCACCTGTGCACGACCAATGACTTTTTCCGTGGTCTTGGGTTCAAGCATACCGTTGAGGGCCTTTTCAATGTCTTCCGTCAGACGATAGATGATTTCGTAAAGACGAATGTCCACGCCTTCTTTTTCCGCCAGGCGTCGGGCTGATACATCTGCCTGCACATTGAAGCCAAGGATGATGGCATTGGAGGCAGAAGCCAGCATCACATCATTTTCACCGATGTTGCCCGCTTCTGAGTAGAGCACTTTCAGCCCAATCTCACCCTCTCCCAATTTATTCAATTCGGTAACGATAGGATCCAGCGAACCTTGTACATCTGCCTTGACGATGAGATTAAGTTCCTTCGCATCACCAGACTTCACGCTGGAGAACAAATCTTCAAGCGATACCTTCTTCCTGGATTGCGCCTGTGATTTTGCAGAATCGACGCGCTCGGTCACAATGGCACGCGCTTCCCTTTCTGAGTCGACCACTTCAAAGACGTCACCCGCGGAAGGGACATCGTTTAATCCCATGACAGCCACAGGTGTTGACGGTCCTGCCTTTTTCAAAGGCTTGCCCTTGAAATCAGAAAGAGCGCGCAGTTTGCCATGAGTTGTTCCAGCCACCACAACGCTGCCTGATTCGAGTGTCCCATTTTGGACGAGCAATGTTGCCATCACACCTTTGGATTTATCGAGTTCGGCCTCGATGACCGTGCCGATCACCTTGCCATTTGGGTTGGCTTTGATCTCAATATTGTCTGCAACGAGCAAAATACCTTCCAGCAGATCATCGATCCCCTGCTTCTGTTTGGCAGAGACAGGAATTACCATCGTGTTGCCACCCCAATCATCGGGAACAAGTTCCTGTTCAGCCAGTTGCTGCTTGACGCGGTCGGGATTGGCATTTGCCTTGTCGATCTTGTTCAACGCCACCATAATCGGGACGCGCGCCGCTTTGGCATGTGCGATCGCTTCCCTTGTCTGCGGCATGACACCATCATCTGCTGCAACTACCAATACAACAATATCCGCACCTTGCGCACCACGCGCACGCATTTGTGTGAACGCCGCATGACCTGGTGTGTCCAGGAAAGTGATGAGTCTACCCTTCTTTTCCACCTGATATGCGCCGATATGTTGCGTAATACCGCCTGCTTCTCCGGCAGCCACATCCGTCTGGCGGATCGCATCGAGCAGGCTGGTTTTGCCATGATCAACGTGGCCAAGAATTGTCACCACAGGAGGACGATCGGTTAATTTTGTTTCATCTTCACCCGCAATTAAGCGACGCCAGAGAGGTACTTCGCCTGTCTCGACGTTGACTTCCTCCACCTCCTCCGGGACAGCTTCAAATCCATATTCACCGACCACAATCGCAGCGGTATCAAAATCCACGGACTGGTTGATGGTTGCCATCACACCGTTGGACATCAATTTTTTGATCAGATCGATGGGGCTTTTTTGTATTTTCTGCGCCAGGTCACGTATGACGATGCTGCCAGGTAATTCAAGTCTATTTCCGTTTGTACTCATGGGCTACCTCCTCAAATCAATCTAGGATGAACGACGCACAGGGATGTACATCATTCATCAGGCGAGCCCAGTGAGTGAATCAAACGATCACATCTGGTTACTCGCCAATCCCCGCGGCCTCTGCCTCAAACGGCAGAGAAATCATAAACTCTTCCATTCGTGCGCGGTCATCCACCGTTAAAGTTGTTTTCAATGCGTGCCCCAGTGCACCTTTCAATGCAGTTTGCCAGCATTCGCGGCGGTCATGCAGGTATGCTCCTCTTCCAGCAAGTTTGCCGGTTGGATCAATCTGCACTCCTTCGCCTGTGCGCACAAGGCGGACCATCTTGCGTTTAGGCAAAACTTCACGACAACCCACGCAAGTCCGCTGGGGCACATGTTTGACACGCTGAACAGTTCTCTTCGTCACCTTCATCTCAAGTCATTGCCCCGCCTGCCTTCGGCGGGGTTGCAAAGCAACGACACTCTACCGCTTGTCTCATAAGTTAGAGCTTTTCTGACCGATTTGAAGACCAGGGTCAGACTTCGTGATTGGTAGTTCATGCGATACTCTGTAACTATACTACCAATCTTCACCGAGATCTCCATCGCCGCGTTTGTGTTTCTTACGACCCACAACTTCACCACGTTCCTCATCGAGTACCAGCTCGACACTCTTCTTCTTGCCCTTCTTGCCTTTCTTCTTATCCGCAGATTCTTCATCCTCTGCAGCGGCAGTCTGGAAGATTTCGGGCTTCATCGAGAAGAGCTCATCCAATGAGACGCCATCCTTGGCGTGTTCATCATCTTCCACTTCTTCGGTGACCTTTCTCGGCTCTTTCTTGGCTGAACCTTGTTTCTCGATGCCAGGCACTTCTTCGACTTTGGCAGGCTCCGCGAGGACCGCTTCGGGCTGAGGCGAGGATTGATCCTCAGCCTGAACTTCTGTCACAGCAACGGGCTCAGCTACAACTTCCACAACGGGCTCCACAGGAGTTGGCTCAGGGAATTGCAGCGTGGCAATAGTCTCTTCGATGTTCTGCATCGCCTTGGGACCGATCCCGGGCAATCCAAGGATACGGTTGTTATCCATCTTGAGGGACATCATCAAGGCGCCGACGTTATCGATGCCCGACTCCACCAGAATGTTGAAGACGTGTTCCTTAAGACCAATACCGTCGAGTGACATGCCAAACGCGGCAGTCGGGACTTCTGAAAGGGCACTAGCAGTCCTCTCTTCGACGGCGCGGGCAGCTTCCTCTTTGATCTGGATCGTGCGTCGTTCCACGCGATCCACAAACTGTCCAAGCAGCGTAAATTCTTCCGGAGTGATCGGACGGTTCTCTGCCTTTTTGGCCAACACCTCTTCCATTGCTGGAATGGACTCAACAGCGGCTGGAAGGAGCGCGCCTAATGCAGCATCGCCACGCAATTTTTGGATCGCATCACCTGCGGCTTCAGCCAGTGATTTGATGTCAATGCGCCAGCCGGTCAGCTTTGCAGCGAGGCGGGCATTTTGTCCATCCCGTCCGATGGCGAGGCTGAGTTGATCCTCTCCGACAACGACAGTCGCCGTGCGGCTGCCTTCCACATCGGAAAGATACACACCGCTTACGCGCGCCGGGCTGATGGCTTTGGAAATGTACACCACGGGATCCTGATCCCATTGGATGATATCGATCTTTTCGTCGTGCAATTCCTTGACGATGGCCTGGATGCGAACACCTTTGATTCCCACACATGCGCCAACCGGGTCCACTCCCGCCTGCGTCGCCATCACAGCAACTTTGGCACGGGCACCTGGTTCACGAGCAATTGCGCGGATTTCGACTACGCCGTGATAAATCTCAGGGACTTCATTCTCGAGCAAACGGCGCAGGAAATTTCGATGCGCCCGCGAGAGAACGATCTGAGGCCCGCGTGAGCCGTCTTTTACTTCCAATACGACCGCGCGGACACGATCATGGACCTTGAAGCGTTCACCGGGAATTCTTTGATTACCGGGCAATACGCCTTCAGCTTTCATATCCAGACCGATGGTGGTGGCCTGGGCGTTTGTCGCCTGAACGATGCCGCTGACGATCTCACCCACCTGACGTTCGAAGTATTGCATCTGGTTCGAGCGTTCCGCCTCACGGATTCGTTGTTGAATGACCTGACGAGCGGTTTGCGCGGCGACTCGTCCGAAATCTCCTGGCGTGGTTTCCACGACCACCATATCGCCGAGCTGGGCTTCAGGGTTTACCTTGCGCGCCTCCTCCAGCAAGACCTCGGTCTTGGGTTCCTGCACATCCTCCACTACTTCCTTTTCAGCGAAGACCATGACCTTGCCGGTTTCGGGGTCAATCTTGGCTTCGACATGCTGTGCCGTGGATGCGTTGACAGCCCGTCGATAGGCCGAAACCATGGCAGACTCGATTGCTCCCAGGATGATATCCTTCGAGAGTTGTTTTTCTTCCAGCACTTCGTTGAAAGCCAGGGCGAACTCGTTCTTTGACATGCTAATTGCTCCGTTACTCCTACCGCCTGTCTCACGCATAATATGCGTAACTAAACTTTGAATGATTCTACAAGCTTAAATCAGATCTCAAGTTCAGTTAATCTTGCGGCACTGTGTACTACAAGCAGAAAAGTGGGGGTTGCCCACTTCTCGGTGCGTTCGGTCTCGATTCGTCGTGCTACAGTATTCTAGCATAGGCAATTAAAACATGCAAGATATAATAGCCTGATGCAACAACGAAATCTTGCCAAAGCCGCCTTGCGAGGTGAACCTTCCTACGTTTGGCGTACGGGCCAAGAGCGCCGCCTTGAAATGATCGTCAAAGCCGCGGGTCAGCGCATCAACGGACGCATCCTCGAAAACGGGTGCGGTGTGGGCATGTACGTGGAGCATCTTTCCCCTTTTGGCGGTGAGGTTATAGGATTGGAATACGACTTTGAGCGTGCGGCCGAAGCGCGCGTTAATTCCCAGCACATCATCAACGCCGCGGGTGAATTTGTTCCGCTTCCTTCCGGGACCTTTGACCTGATCCTCAGCCACGAAGTGATCGAACACGTACAGGATGGGCGGGCCGCGGTCTGTGAAATGATCCGCGTCCTGCGAAGTCCCGACCCCGCGTCGGGCAAGCCTGGCGGACGGATTGCCCTCTTCTGCCCGAATCGCGGCTATCCTTTTGAAACACATGGAATTTATTGGAACGGGAAATATCATTTCGGAAACAAATTATTTGTAAATTATCTGCCACGAGTTTTACGCGACAAACTTGCCCCGCATGTACGTGTGTATTCGAAAAAAGACTTGCAGAAACTTTTTGTGGGCCTGCCCGTTAAATTCATTGAACGAACGATCATCTTTGGTGCATATGACAACATCATTGCAAGGTTCGGTCCGTTTGGGAAATTCCTGCGCGGCATCCTGCAATTTCTGGAAAAAACACCATTGAAGGTATTTGGCTTGTCGCATTTTTGGGTTGTCGAAAAGATTTAGAAATCTATGTAAATTCCGGAGGTATGTATGATCGTGATCAGCACAAATCCTTCCACTACTCCACAGATGAACAAAGTGTTTTGCAAAGGTATATAATGAACTCTGCCATTATGCAGAGTTCTTCTTTCATAGCCCGGTTCTCGCAATATCTACTTGCGTTTCTGTTGATCGCAGTGGTCACTGCGCTATTCTTCATATTACGTGATGCGCTCGATACCACATTGATTGCACTACTTTACCTGATTCCACTGGGGATCATCACAGCCAGGTGGGGACTGGCGTCAGGCATTACCAGCGCTCTGGTAACTTTTTTTGTACTTAATTATTTTTTTATCCAACCTTATTACACTCTGGCCGTTCATCGTCCAACAGATGTCGTGATCCTGATCATTTTTCTGATTGTCGCAATTGTGATCAGTCAATTGGTGGGACGGGCGCAGGCAGGTCTCGCTGCAGCAACCGCCCGTGAACGTGAGGCTACACAACTGTATGAGCTTAGTACTTCACTTGCAGGACTACCGAATGATTATGCAATTGCGCAAATTCTTGCAAAACAAGTTCATGCAATTGCCAAAGGTGAATACGTTGAACTGAATGTCAGTGGCGCTCGAGGGTTCAATTTCCGACTGCCCGAAAGGAATCCGCCGAGTCGTCCACCTGAACTGATTGTTCCCATCGAGGCGGCACGCGGGGTCCTCGGTGAGATTCGGCTCTGGAGGTCCCAACCGGCCATCTCATCCAGTGAGAAGCGGCTATTCCAAACATTTGCTAGTCAGGGAGCATTGGCGCTCGAGCGTGCGCGGCTTGCACAGGCAGAATCCCGTGCCCAGGTTCTTGAAGAGAGCGATCAATTGAAGTCTGCAATTTTGTCCTCAGTCTCGCACGAATTACGTACTCCACTTTCCACAATCAAGGCCGCCGCGTCCAGTCTGCGCGGCAAAGAAGTGAACTGGGATTCGCCAGCACGCACGGAGCTGGTCGCGGCCATCGATGACGAAGCGGATCATTTGAATATGTTGGTCGGAAATTTGCTCGATATGTCGCGCATCGAATCGGGAGCGCTAAAGCCAAAACGAGAATGGAACATCCTGCCTGAAATCATTGGGAGTGTGCTCACGCGTATGAAGCATCTTACAGTGGAACACAAACTTAAGATTGATGTGCCCGAGAGTTTGCCTCTCATCCCGGTGGATTACGTGCAAATGGAACAGGTCTTTACAAACCTGGTGAGTAACAGTTTGAAATACGCGCCTGCAAATACAATGGTTAATATTCGCGCTCAGGTGGAGGGCGAAACAGTTCACGTTCAGGTAAACAATCAGGGACCGCAAGTGCCCTCTGAACATCTGGAGCGTATTTTCGATAAGTTCTATCGCATCACCGCGGCAGACCGCGTAACGGGTACGGGACTGGGGCTTTCGATTTGCAAGGGAATTATCGAAGCACATGGTGGACGTATCTGGGCGGAAAATGTAAGTGATGGACTGGCATTCAACTTTACATTGCCTCTTACCTGGGATGGCGCCCCGCCTCCGCAGCTTCCAATTGAACCGGAGACGGAATGAGCAACGCGCCGCACATCCTTGTGGTTGATGATGAACCCCAGATCCTGCGCGCCATTCGAACAATTCTTACCGAGAAACAATTCAGAGTGACGACTGCCAGCCGAGGTGAAGAAGGGCTCACTCTCGCGGCGACAAACCAGCCGGATCTGATCATTCTTGATCTCGGTTTGCCCGACATGGATGGCGTGGAGGTTTGTATGCGTCTCCGTGAATGGACGCAGATTCCCATCATCATTCTCTCGGTCCGTGACAGTGAGCGCGATAAGGTGGCGGCACTCGATATGGGTGCAGATGATTACCTCACAAAACCGTTTGGCATCGAAGAATTATTAGCGCGCGTCCGCGTCGCGCTGCGTCACTCTGCAAGCAGGAAGGGCGAACAAAGTAAAGTGGTGAAAGCGGGACCTCTAACGATTGATCTGGCCTGGCATCTTGTGAAGCGGGGCGAGGAAGAAGTCAAACTTACGGGGATCGAATACAAATTGCTTGCTTATCTTGCATCCAACCATGGACGTGTACTGACCCATCAAAGTATCCTCTCACATGTTTGGGGACCAGCCGATGCAGATCACACAGAATATCTGCGCGTTTACATGCGCCAACTCCGCAAGAAGCTGGAAGAAGATCCTGAACGTCCACAATACATACTCACTGAACCCGGAATTGGATACCGTTTCATCGCAGATGATTAGTCCATGTTATTGCGAGCGTGGCGAAGCAATCTGCTCTTACAAGGGATTGACGTTTAGAACCGGTTCGTCCATTTAAGCAGAGATTGCTTCCTCGCTTTGCTCCTCGCAATG
>JBGPNQ010000184.1:0-10098 GCA_041487615.1 Anaerolineae bacterium | reverse complement strand
GATCGCAGCTTTCCGGCGGCTGCACGTTAATAAAGTAACCGGCCGGACCGAGATTGGGAATCTCAACAAAGCCAAGGTCTGCGGCAGCATTGGAGGTGGTGCAGACACCGCCGCACAGTGGGTCGTTGTTGTAATCCACGGTGACCGCGCTTTGGGTCTCCTCCTCCAGCCCGACCTTAAAGTTTCCCAACCCGCCTTCCTCGGTATCAGGCGCGCCGTTCGTCCAGGCGTTGTCGTTAAATACGAAAACGCGGATCTTGCCCAGCGGTAGAGGATGTGTCTCGCTCTGCCCGGTCAAATCAACCCGCACCGTGAGTGTGCCATTATTAGCGGCATCACCTGGCAGGGTAAAGTACGCGCCCCACAGCTTGTGGTCAAGCGAGCGCGCCGAGACCAGGTAACGCCCGTCGGGCAGGGTGACCTGGGTTCTGTTATTGACCGCATCGCAGGGAGTGATCGCACCTGGATCACAATAACTTCCCTCTGCCACGATCGGGCTGTTGGTCTCATTATTCAACGCCAGCGGGTCGTCCGGCAGCTTCGTGTTGTCAAGGTTGACAATGAAGGTGAAACTGTCCAGCGGGTTTCCGCTCGCAAAGTCGCGCCCATCAATGGTGACGGAACAGCCGTTCCCGCCATTGAACGCTGCACACGAGCCTGGCGCCGCGGGAGGGATCGACGCCGGGGCTGCCACAGCAGCGAAATTCCCGGATGCCGATAGAAGAAATGCAGCAGTCAGGAACCGTACCAAAATAAACTTGAATCGATTTTTCATAGTTGACCTCTCATGAACTAAGACTGATTAGAATAATTTTGAGAAATCCTGGCTTTTCGTCAGCATGATTTCCTGTTTTTTGAAGATTTCAACCGAATTTTTATTAAGATCTACCATCAGGATCTTCATCACACACGAATTCGAAAACAGGCGGAAGAGATATTCTGAGGCTTGTTCAGGGCACGCCATTGAATTAATGATGATTACCGTTATTTTGTCCTGCTCGATTTTCCTTTCCAACTCAATCGGATCTGGAGGTTGCCTGTGGATTTGAAGATGTTTTTTCGTTGACAACACACTCATGATTCCATCCGCAAGGATGGTGTCATCCATTACCAACAACACGTTAAGTCGCTTGTCTTCCTGTTTTCTCGGGCCCACAATTTAGATCCATTCTCTCCATTTTCTCTAATAATAGAATAAGCTTTATCTTGACAAGTTTCCATAGTCCCTTCCAATCGGCAGGAGCCAAATAAAGGCTATTTTTGGGAGGCTTTTTTGCCGGAAATTAATCCTTATTAATCCTCGGAGTTAACCAAAAAAGGACCATCGCTGCGATGATCCTTTACCGGGTTGGCAAAATGTGAGGGGATTTGATTTCAGGAAAACAATCTCCCCACGCTGTAGGTGGAATACCGTTTTTGAGGCTTACGCTCTCTCTGAATCGACCGGGCCCACTATCCCGTGCTGGCGGGCAAACCAAACCACATCACGCCGATTCTTTAATCCAAGCTTGAACAATATGCTGTGTACCTGGTTTTTTACGGTCGTTATCGAGATCGCAAAACGCTCTGCAATTTGCTGATTGGTTTGACCCGACGACAATTGTTTCAGTATGTCGAACTCACGCAGGGTCAGCTTCGAAAGTTTGGACTGCTGAGGCTCGGTGGGCGGTCCCTGGCGGAAGAACTCATCGATGATTTGCCGGGCCATGACACGCGAAACAGCGGCTTCGCCTCTTTCAATTGCCCGCATGGATGCGAGAAGCTGCGTGCTTGGCTGGCTCTTTAACACATACCCTTTGGCTCCACTGCGGATTGCAGAGAACAGGAACTGGTCTGAATCGAATATGGTCAGGAGTATGACGATTGTCTCAGGTCTCTCTGCGACGATTGTTCGTGTTGCCTCGATGCCACTTCCATCCGGAAGCCCAATATCCATCAATACAATATCGGGTTTGAGTTCCCGGGCAAGTTCGATCGTTTCACGGGCGGTCCCGCTCTGCCCTACAACTCGAAAATCAGTCTGGGATTTTAGGATATTTGCCAGACCTTCACGGAAAATGACATGATCATCTACCAAAAGGATATTTTTCATATTAACTCGATTCAATGGGTACGGAATTGAATCCTGCTGGGTGTTGTAAGTGGATAAGGGGCAGCCAAACGGATACTTGCGTGCCTTGTTTCGGGGCAGACGCAATGGAAACGTTTCCAAATAATTCCCGTGTTCTTGTCTCGATGATCGCCAATCCAAAATGATCGGTGTTGTTCAAATGGTCAGGCTGGAAACCACGGCCATCATCAGAAATCACCATGGTCAACTCTTCATCTGACCAGTTCAAGGCGATCGTCACCTGCTGCGCATTCGCATGCTTTTCAATGTTTGCCAATATTTCCCGGAATATCAGGAAAATCTGAAATTGGACATGCGGGTCGAGGGTCTTCGATATTCCATTCGACTCAAGTGAGACCGCAAAATTCGACCTCTCGCTGATCCCCTTGGCGTAAGCGAACAATCTGGCGTCCAGGGGGGTAATTTGGTTGGGATAAGTGGTGGTCAGCAGATTACGCACAGCCTGATTTGCCTCTTCAGCAGCAAGGCGCATCTGGCCAAGCTCCTGTTTCATCATGGCCGGCTTTCGGAAAGTTTGCTCTTGAATTACCTGGTCGATCTTGTTCCGCAAATAGGCAAGATCCTGTCCCAAGGTGTCATGGAGATCACTGGCAAGATGCCGTCTTTCGGCCTCGATTGCACTCTGCTGAAGCGTTTCCTTCCGTTTCAAATTGGCTTCATTAATGGATAATGCAATTTCCGGCCGGACGCTTTGCAGAAAATCCTTTTGGGCTTTCGATACCCTGTATGGGATCGGAAGATAAAGATGGAGCAAGCCGAGTACGGAATTTCCCTCTGTAAGGGGTAAACAGTATCTGTGATGACGAGCCGTCTTCTGGCCCGTTTGATCTTCAGGCAGGCAATTGCAAAGCTCAAGTCCCGAAACCCTTTCGAACTCCCACTGACGGCATTTCATTTCACGTAACTCCGGTGAATTCGGCGAAGTCACCATCTGGAGTTCCATATCAAAACTTTGGGAAAACTCAATCACAAACTGGTTTGAATCACGTGTCCTGATCAGCAAACAAACACCTGAGAGCGGCAGGATATTTCTGGGAAACTGTCCGATAATTTCGATCAGTTCATCCCAGTTCTTGGCATTATTCAGTTGATTAACAAACACATTGTGATAGGAAAGGTTGTTGACCGCCAGGTTCTTCTGGGCTTCCGTTTGGTGGAGAGTAACGAGCAGGAACGGTATGACGGCACCCTGCAATAGCATTTCCACAACATATTGAGGATTCCGTAGGGCAGTCGGCTCTCGAACGAATTCTATAAACTCGAAAAATGCGGAAAGAAAACCAGCAACCGCCAGAATTATCCAGCGGCGCCTGAACCAGAACTCTCTGATTTGCCTGCTCAATTTTGCTTTGTGTTTCATGCCAACCCATTTCTTTGATGGGAAAGCCACCTGATAAAGCCACAAAAAAATTTCTTACCAAACAAACATATGAGAACTTGTATGAATTATAGCAAATTTATCCTATTAGAGTCAATCATTTGCATCTGAAGTTCAGACGGAAGTCCCGACTCTTTCTTTTTTGCCACGGATTTCCGCCGATTTGCACAGATTTTTATCACTTAGTCTTCTATGAGAATCCGTGCGGCGTCATCGCGACAAAATCTGTGGCTAAGAACCGATTGTCCGAATTCCTGTCCGAAGGTCAGTTCGCATCCACGTTTTATTCCCTGCCTTGCTGAGAAGTTGATCAAGGCTGGATTCCTCAATCGATCAGTCACAGCCAGCCATTGCTAAACCGACAGATGGCCTTCGTACCAGATTGAGGGGATTAAAACATGAAAATGATCGAGCCAATGCTGAACGGCTTGATTGGCAGGAATCTAAATGTCCCGCTTCAGAAAATCGATACTGTTTCAAAATGCGAATATTGATGCACGCTCCAGCATATTGCATCAATATTTTGCAGGGATGGAAGAAGACTTATCGGTCAGCATAAAATACGCGACTGTTTGCCAGCCTCCCCACCACCAATGCGCGTGTGCTTTCCCCAAATAGAGGTTGCGATCCACCTGCACCAGTTCATCCAGTATGCGGCGGATGGTAAGGGAAGGATTGTCGGCCAGGTCATAGTCAATTTTGAGTACCCTGCGGTTAGTGTCAGCCAGGCCGGGCGCCAGATACGTGCGAAAGGCGAAGCCTTGATAAGAGCCAGGACCATCGGCTATAAAGCCGCGGTAAAACGGATTGAAGAATCGTGCCAGCAGATACGAGTCCCGTGCAAAGATGTTATCCCCCGACTGGTGAGCGGCATGAAAGGATTTCCCTAACCATGGCATCCATAGATTTGTCAGCCATTGGAAGAACGCGGTGAATCCAGGTGCGATATCGAGCGCAAGGAGTTCACCCACATAGCTGCCGTCGAGTGATGGTTCCGGCGCTGTGCCATCGCGGAAAAGTTTATTCAACTCGGCCATACCTTTTGTACGATCGTGCTCATATAACCTCTGAGCAGAGCGCATTTGGGCCAGCGCTGATTCAATTGTGCGGACACCATCCATATCGTTCACAAATGCAATTTCATCCATGTTGGAAATCCTTCTTTCAACTGTTGATGGCCTCTTTTAAGGCCTTGTATCCCAAATACAAGGCTTCCTCCTCTTTTGCGAGCAACGGACTGTCGGGGGCCTTGCCTTCATTGACCCAGCGGTCAGAATAGAGCATTCCCATGGCCCGCTGGTAAGCCGCCTCTTTGAATCTATCCAATTCTGCACCATAGACCTCTTGATACAGGCAGGCGACCGCATCCACCAGTTCCTGGTTCTCGGCTTTTCCAAATAGCCGGCGGTGGATCACCCACCAGTTGACATCGAGCTTCGCGGCGAGTGCGGGATCAAAGTCTTCCTGATGAACATTTTGGATGAATTGGTAAAAACGCCTCATAAACATTTCGGCGCGTGGAATATCGTTGTCCGGGAAGGGGGCAGCGGCGATCTCGGCCCGGGCTACGAGGTACGCGCCGTAAATAGCCTGGAGCCACGAAAGTGCAAAGGACTCCTGTACCATCGCCACCGACACGCGAAACAATTTCAGCCAGTCCTTCTGGTAATAGGCGACATAGTTTTCCTTTTCAAAATGGGCCACTCTTCGCGGATCAAAATTGCGGATCGGATTATCGGGTCTCATTTCGAGGATTACCTTTCCATGGCAATAGGAGCAACACTGTGTCCTGACTGTCTGCCGCGCAGCCTCAGAAAAAGTACAATGGCCAAAATCATTGTTTCCAGTGTGGAAGAAATGGCGAATGCGGCGGGGATGGCAACGACTCCCATGCTGCCGAGTAAGACCGAAATCAGAAGGATGCGCAGGACAAGCTGCCCGGTATTGGTGAACAACGGCGTCCGCGTGTCGCGCAGGAAAATTAATCCGCGCGTGATCACTTCCGTCGCAACATAAGCGGGCAGTGCGATGGCATATGCGACCAGCACGCGAAAAGTCAGATCACCTGCCGCGCTGGTGAACTCACCATGTTCGAACAAAATGCGGATGGTGGGACGCCCAAGCAGCAACAAGGCTGCCAGCGCGGGCAGAGCCAGACCGATCGCCGCTCCCAATGAACGCAACAACATGCGGCGCATTCCGGACCAATTCTCCGCCTCTGCCTCGGCAGCCAGACGAGGGAAAGCCGCCTGCCCGATGGCTTGCCCTAATAATGCAATGGGCAAACCGACCAATAAAAAGGCATTGTAGATGGCGGCCAACCCGGCGGGGTCGACTGCACGAGTCGCGTATGAGGTGTCCACAATGAAGCCGGCATAATTTACACTGACCGAGAGTCCGTTGGGGATGAGCAGGCGTACCACTTCGCGCAGACGCTGGTTGGCCAGGTCGAAAGAGATGCCCACGCGGTAGCCTCCGCCGCGAAGTCCCGGAGATAGGATCAGCCCCTGCAATATCGCGCCACCGATAACTCCCACGGTGGGGCCAAAGATGCCGAGGTCCGGAAATAATTTCAGGATGAGGATGGAGGCGATCAGGCTGACGTTATGGCTGACGATGGACAGCCCGGTCAACAGGAATTGGTTGCGGCTATTCAGTACAGCGGTCGCCACACTTCCCAACAAAAGGATCATGGGCTGGATCAACATAATGCGCGTCAGAGTCACGGTCAGGCTGGAGGTCTGCGCGTCGAAACCGGGTGCCAGCACGCGCGTGACCAGTACCGGAGTGAAAATCTCAACAGCCAGGACGATGATCGCGAAAACCAATAGCAACGAAGTGAGCACAACACTGATCAAACGCCAGCCGGATTCTTCCCCATCCTTTTGCCTGGTATTCAACAGCACGGGAATCATCGCACTCGAAAGCGCTCCGCCTGCGATCAGGCTGAAGAGCGTATCGGGGAGACGGAACGCGGCATAATAAGCATTCGCCTGTTGGCTGACGCCGAACTGCGCATTGAACAGTACCTGTCGAACCGCGCCGAGTGCAGCTGACAGGAAAAAGGAAGCCATCAGAATAAAGCTCGCCTCGCCCACACTGTATTCGCGCGTGAGCAAATTCTTGAGGCTGAGATTGCGCGGAATGGCCGGACGGATCACCTGGACGCGACGCAGGATCCCTGAGGGTGCCAGTCGTATTTGCTCGAGCACGTCGGACGCCAGTGCAAAGCCCATCCAGGCGCTTTGTGCAAGAGCCGTAATTCCACCCAGTAAAACGTTTTGGGGTCTATTCGTTTCAGATGAAGGGAGTGCCATCTCTGCGGTCATAAACGATTACCTCTTCCGAGTCACTTATTTGGAACTTCTCTCGAAATGTCATCCTCCCGAAGGGACACCGCTTCGGGACGGTGTGAGCGGAGCGAAGGATCTCTGACCATGAAAGTACCAGACCCTTCGGTCGCAGCGAAGGCTCCCTTAGGGTGACATGATATTTAACGCGATGTACTCTGAGTACGCATCAACGTGAGTCCCAGCCATATATACCACAGCGGGTTGACGATGAATCCCTCCAACAGGGCAGGGATCACAATGATAAGACTCGTCGCCTGCAGAACGATCAGACGTCCGAGATAAAGGACGATCATCAGGATGGATGAAAGGATTCCAAGATAGGCCAGTGTTCGTGGGAAATCCATGTTCTGAGTCAATAACCAGGAAAAAAGGAGGAGTCCAAGCCCTGCGATACCGAAGGTCAACAAGCCGCGCGGATCGATTGGATTCGGCAGGTCAACGTTGATCGTCGCGGGTGGGTGCAGCGCGTTCGAAAGGTCGTATCCGCCATGGATTGCTGAACCGAGGGCCGCGCTGAGGCCAAGGAGAAGCGCCAGCAGCGCGAATCCGCCATCGGTGCCGCGCAGACGCTGGTAGAGGGCCGTCAAGGCAGCGGTGGAAAGGAGTCCACCCAGCATCAGAAAAAGGGCGCTCAGCAAATCACTCCGCAGAACAATGAAGGCAATGGCGTAAAGAAATCCACTAATTCCGGCGAGCAGTGCGCTCCAGCCTGCAAATTTCTCGAAAGAGGTTTTCATGTTTATCCTTTGACAGCTGAGAGCCATGGCAACTCGATGCCATGACTCTCAGCATGCTAGTGGCTGAGAGCTTAAGAGCCTGGCATGGGCATCAGGCCCAACTGCATCATCATTCCGGCGGCATCCGGGTAGCTGTGCACTTCCACCGGTTTGCCGTTCTTGAAGCGGACAAAGTATGTTCCCTTTCCGTTGACTGTTCTGCCCGTTGCGGGAATGGCGGGAGCACCCGGGGCTAGTTGCAGCGCGCCGCTGTTGGTACCGACAAAATCCAGCTCTGCGGCTACATAGTCCTCTGTAGCGACGCGGTTTTTCACAGTGATTCTAATATCAGGAAAGGCCGAGAACCAGCCCTGGAGATATTGACCGATGGCGCCCTTGCCATCGAATGCCTGTGGGCTGCTTACATCGTGCCACATAACATTGTCGGGAAAGATTGCCAGAGCCCGTTCAACATCATGAGCGTTCCAGGCCGCGATCTCTTCCTCATCGAGCTTGATATTATCTTGAACTGACATTTTAATCTCCTCTTTTTTGGTTGATTGTTGGATATGAACGAATCAAACGATGGATAGGATTGTTATTTTCAAACTCTTTCTGCAAAATAGGCATCACCTGCCTTCCATCAATGTTCGGGTGATATTCGTGATTTCTTTTTTAAGCTGGATTCTTTGAACTTCATCACGCCGAGCTTTGTCAGCATCTCTTCAACCTCCGTGAGGATTGCATTCGCATCGGATGAAACCGATCCCTGCCAGAGGGTGCGTTCGACAGTCAGGCTCAATCGGTTGAAGGCATGCTGGTCGTCAAAGATACCTGTGCGTGCCAGCGCATGGAACATCTCGGTCGCATCCGCTGGATCAACCTGTACACAATCTTCATGCCGGGCAATGTAGTAATGCATGCCAAAAAGTACGGAGTCGTACAGTGCTGAAACACCCTGGGCGAACGACCCTTCTTGCAGGAGGCGCCTGGCACCACGAAGATTCAATCGGGCGCGGAGCAATGCTGCTCGTGGATCAGTGGCTTGAGTTGGATCAATGACATTGTAGTAAGACATGCTGACTCCTTTTACCGCTTGTTGCATGAAGAAGTAAACTTTATGAAGTATTATGCTCTTTCCTGTGTTTGCAGTTCCGGCAGCAGTCCCATGTGACGCAACATTCCTGCCAGGTCCCAGATGTATTGGCCGCGAACAACCAGGCCATCTACCACCTCGATGATCGAAACGCCTCTCACCTCGACCAGATGTCCGGTCGGCGGAATATGCATGATGGTGCCCTGATGTGTCCCCTCTCCGATCCAGACGATCGCAACCCGGTTGCCCTCGACAAGAGTGCTGATGATCTTAAATCTCAGATCCGGGAACGCTTTCCAATGACGTTCCAGCATGGTGCGCATACCAGCCTGTCCGCGTAAGGGCGAGGCCTGGCCCACATCCTCCCCGATGTAATCAGCCGAATAGAAGCGGATGACTTTCTCGATATCGTGTGAATTCCAGGCTTCATTGATTGTTTCAGCGTAGGTGGCAAGATCAGGAGTCATGGTTCCTCACCGGTGAGTGACAGCCACTTCGAGAACACTTCGTGACTGTCACCGGATTCATCGAATGTTTACAACTGTCCCTGGCGCCGGTAGGCGATGGTTCCAACGATGGTTACAAATAAGGATGCAGCGCCGATGACGAGACTGATCAGGATTGGCTCGCCGCTAAATAAGGCAATGACACTGGCGACAAAACTAAAACCGTTGAAGATCAAAGCCATGATCATCCCGAGTGTACGTTCATGCCACGCGCCCGAGCGGATTCCAAGCGCTCCGGTAACGGCATAGCCCAGCGACGCCGCGCCCGCCAGACGAATCAGGTATACATCGGTGCCGTGGAAACCCAATAACTTCGCTCCCAGCACAGGGATCAACAACGGCACCAGGCCAAAGGTGGCAGAAAGGACCGTACCCAGGGCGATGAAGCGGATAAACCACGGAGAGACATCGAGAGCGGAAGGTCGCTCGTCCGCATGACGATTCAGAAGCCAGACCGAGATGGCAACGAATGCGATGGAGGCGGCCAGGATCACGTACACGAGAATATTCGTATCGCCTGAGATGAACTCCATTACTGCGGCGAAGATCGAAGCGAGGTTGAATGTGAGCACCGCGATGACGACGGACCGCATGGGAGCCCAGTCACCCTGGCGCAGGCCCATGATCAAAGCGACGCCATAGCCAAACGTCGCCGCGCCCGCCAGGCGATAAATAAACGAATCGTTTCCCGGAAATCCACCCAGTTTGCCAAGCGCGGCCCCAAACAAAAAGGGAAGCAGCCCGAACACCAGACCACCTGCCAGCGGCAGGAGAAGCAGCGTCCGTTCAAGGCTGTTGAGTTTCGTTTTATCCGTATTCGAAACTGCGCGGACGTTTGTTCTGGATATACTTTGGTTCATGAGAATCTCCTTTTGAATGCAAATAATTTGACTTGCTACTTTCAATCGACAACCCCAG
>JBGPNQ010000183.1:0-10100 GCA_041487615.1 Anaerolineae bacterium | reverse complement strand
GACGATGGCCAGCAGTGTTCCTGCAATTTGCAACAGACGTTGGCGATTACGGGACAACCAGGAAGGCATATTTATTTCTTTCCCATGATCATGCGCACAGTGTATGTTGGCTTGCTCTGCGATTCGTGGTAGGTCCTTGCCAGCAGTTCCGCAATCAATCCCATCAGAATGGATTGGAAACCAAGGATAAAGAACATGACCGCCAACTGAAACAATGGCGATCCCAGCACAGGCGTTCCCTCAAGTGTACGACGCACAAATAAATAAAGAAGCAGGAGTCCACTTCCCGTAATGAGCGTCATGCCGGCTCCGCCAAAAAGACGCATGGGCTTATGGGAATAATCAAGCAGAAATTTCACGGTGAACAAATCAAGGATGACCTTCAACGTTCTGCTCAAGCCGTATTTTGCCTTGCCATATTTGCGCGCATGGTGCCGGACGGGTAACTCCGTTATGCGAGCGCCGATCGAGTGTGCAAATACTGGAATAAAACGGTGCATATCTCCATATAAACGGAATCCCTCCAGGGCTTCGCGACGGTACGCTTTGAGTGTGCATCCATAATCGTGCAAATGCACCCCGGTTACCCATGAGATCAACCCGTTCGCCAGATTGGACGGAATCGTACGTGTCAGAGCATTATCCTTGCGATCCTTGCGCCAACCACTCACAAGATCATATCCTTCATCCAGTTTTGCAAGTAACATTGGAATATCTGCCGGATCGTTCTGCATATCAGCATCCAGCAGGATGATCGTTTCGCCCTGCGAATGGTCTATCCCGGCGGCAATGGCAGCCGTCTGACCGAAATTGCGTCGAAAGACGACAACACGTATATGCTGTGAGTCTTTTTCCACAAGCGACTTCAGTACATCCAGGCTTTTATCCTGGCTCCCATCATCGACAAAGATGACCTCCCAATCCTGTTTCAATGGTTCCATAACTGAATATAGCGAATCCATTAAAAGTGCCAAATTTTCTTCCTCATTGTAGAGCGGAATAATGAGGGAAAGCTTCATTGGGTTCTCCTAAAAACAAAGAGTGGATCCTCGCATCTGGCAAGTTCGCCCATGGCATATTGAATCTTCTCATAATGATGTTGTTGCAGGAATTCAAGTAAGCCAGGAGACATAAAGGTTTTCCAAATAAGCAGGATATCGGCGGAATCCCGCCATTCTGTATCAAGTTTCTGGTTGTACTGCCCCATCCTCAGTATTTGAGGCGAATCCCCGACTATATAGCCAGCGCCAGCATTTATTTGAGGTGGGAATATTCTTATATTGTTCAAATATAACATCAAAGCGAGCTGCGTTCCGCTAGCTCTCCAATAAACCAGGCTTCCAGGCGGGATGAGCTGCGACAAGGATTCGCCAGCCTGTTCGTAATAGGACAGGTAATTTGTCGAGCACTTACCTTTGCCTGATGCCTGCACAATGACGCCAAAAGGGAAAATCGTTCCTAAAAGCAAACAACAGAATAATATCGTGTGTACAAAGGTATACCTTCGTAGCCAGGTTCCCTGAAGGATAAAATGATGCAGTATCCACACCACAATCCATAGTGCCGCTCCGAGGAACACTCCTCCCATCATGGAGGCAAGCCGTTTCTGTATGTCAGGCACGATATGAAAAGAATACGTAAGCACATTCCGGAGAGACACCGCCAAAAATTCACCCCTGGAAAATATTCTATTCACACGGGGTAACTGAATACGGTCCAGAAGCCAATCACTCCACCCGCGGCCGTAAAGTAATCCGAGACTGGCCGCAAAAAACAACAAGATAACGAACAGCAAAACCTGTCGATGTGTTGTATCGTTCAGTCCGTTCAAGAAAACTAGCAGGATAAAGAAAAATCCGGCGGTGATATAGAACATTTGATAGCCGGAAAAGCAAAATATGCAGTAGGGGATAAAAAGAGAAGCCAGCGAATGCATCAGGAAAAGCAGAAGGAATGTCGTTCCCAGGAACACTGCCATTTTAAAGCGACTGTCACTTTTCCAGTGATCTCGTTTCGGGAACAACACCACTGCGCTTGCACTTCCAAAGAAAATAAAGAAGCTATCGCGCATACCTGTTGCAAACGATTGTAAACTGCTCCATAGACCCCCGTTATAAGCAAAGAATTTATCGTCGAGTTCCGTGGAAATGCGATAATGATCCAGAAACGGCGTCAAAGAACTCGGCAGCCAGGGCGCCCAAAGCTGCAAAATATTTGGCCAGTAATACATATGAAATCCAATAAAAAGGATGGCACATGTTGACAACGCCCATAGACCTGCCCTTTTCCCATGTTGCCAGAATATATATAACACAAGCAGGCCTGGAACAATCACCAGATTTTGACGGGTCATAACAATTATTATCGATAAGGCAGAGCCCAACACCAGCTGCCATAATGGCTGGTCCTCGCCCAACGTAAGGACAAACATCCATGCCATCATGCAAGCCACCAGTACTTGAGACACTGCTTCGCTATAGATCCCAATCGCCGCGCTCGAGAGTGCAAAAACCCAAACAGCTACTGCCGCCCACTTCTTCCCTCCCAGGCGCCGTGACATGATCCAAATCCCGATAACCATCAGGGCACCAAGCAGTATGGAAAAATAACGCCCCTCGCGCAAGCCTGGTCCAAACCACAATTGAATATAGCCAGGTATCAAAAAGGCCAGTGGAGCCTTATTTGTCAGGAATGCGTAGTCCTGGAATGGATGATAATCACCCCTCGCGAATAGGTAACCCTTATATAGATATGCGCCTTCATCTCCTATGGAATCCAGAGAGTGAGCGAAACGCCAGGATTGGGAAAAATACAAAACCAGCCCAATGAGGGTAATGATCTCAATGAATCGGGGAAACTCCCTGAGTTGTTTCATCTGGAAAATTCTATTTTCTCTTGATTCGCTCCATGTCTGCATCCACCATCATGGTAACCAGTTCATTGAAACTGATCGAAGGCTCCCAGCCAAGCTTCGATCGCGCCTTCGATGGGTCAGAGATCAGCAAATCGACTTCGGCAGGACGATAGAAACGCTCATCCTGAATCACATGATCATTGTAATCCAGGCCAACATGACCAAAAGCGACCGCACAAAATTCGCGTACCGAATGAGTCTCGCCCATTCCGATCACGAAACTCTCCGGCTGGTCCTGCTGCAACATGCGCCACATGGCTTCCACATAATCGCCTGCAAAGCCCCAGTCGCGTTGCGCCTCAAGATTGCCGAGTCGCAATTCTTTGGCACGCCCAAGTTTAATGCGCGCCACCCCGTCCGTTATTTTGCGCGTTACGAACTCCAGCCCGCGACGCGGACTCTCATGGTTGAACAAAATACCCGAAGCTGCAAACATTCCAAACGACTCGCGATAATTAACAGTGATCCAATGCCCATAAACTTTTGCAACACCATACGGACTGCGCGGATAAAACGGGGTTTCCTCACGCTGCGGCACTTCCAAAACACGACCAAACATCTCGCTGGAAGATGCCTGGTAGAAGCGGATCCTAGGATTCACGAAGCGGATTGCTTCCAGGATGCGCGTCACACCCAAAGCGGTTATTTCACCGGTCAGCGCGGGTTGATTCCATGAGGTCGGCACAAAGGACTGTGCCGCAAGGTTATAGACTTCATCGGGACCGTATTCTTCGAGAAGCGATAACAATGAACCCTGATCGTGCAAGTCTCCCTGAACAACCGTCATATCGTCCAGCAGATGTTCAATCCGTTCATAGGTCACGGTGCTCGAACGACGAGCCACCCCGATGACGCGATAGCCTTTTGAGAGCAGTAGTTCAGCCAGGTACGATCCATCCTGCCCGGTGATTCCTGTAATGAGAGCGGTAGGCATTAATACTCCTTGGTTCAAAATTCAACGACTGAATTATAAACTCACACGGAACGCTGTCAAGCGTGCTTTTTATCCTGCCACCAACCCACGCCAAGAATCAGAAACCAGATGCCCAAAATCAGTGCGACCATCCCGGCAAATGGCAATTGTCCACCCCAATGGATATAGCGACTCGCATACCACTGTGTAAATATCGCAAGGAAAACTCCTTCCATCGAGATGATCCTCACGAACCACGGATTGCGTGTCTCCTTCCACCAGACCCAGACGTACCCTGCAAGGATGGATTCCCACACGAGCAGGATCGTTCGGTAGCGTGGATTGTCCCAAAGGTCGCCTCCCGCGCGTAACGCGGCAAGCAGGATCCAGATCCACACGAGGAGCGAAAACCATAGGATGATGCTTCGGCCCTTCGATACGGTTGCGTCCCTCAGGTCCGTGCTTTGCTCAGCACGCATCTTTCCGGACCTCGATCCGGCCGCGGCTCCAAATGAGAGGATCAACATTGGAAGCAATGCATACCAACCGAGCGCGCGCAGAAAGCCGATTAGCGCCCAGATCAATTTTGTTGGATGAATAAACGTGGCAGGCAAAACAGGTTGGAAGATCCCATAAATCGCGATAAAAGGAAGACGAATCCAGGCCGGACCTTCATCAAATATTTTTTGCACCCAGCCAGAATCCTGCTCAAGCTGATAGGCGTCCCATTTCACAGCAGACTTCAACCAATCGTTGATCACGTGTAACGGAGAGGTCGCGTTGAATTCTCCTGAGCGGTTCAACGATGCAGATAGGATGAAAAGACCGAGAACGAACACAATCGCGATGGCAGCGATCGCCCTCCAGGACATTTGGCGCTTCTCGTCCGTGAAGAATATCCATCCAGCAAAGATGATGATCGTGACCAGAGCAACGGCGGGCGAAACAAGCAGCATGCCCAGCAAGCCAATTCCGAGCCAAACCCAGCCGCTTCGACTGCGCTCCTCGCGATGGAACAGAATTACAAATCCCCACAAAGCAAACGCGCTGAACGTAAGCAGATATGGTTCACGCATGGCAGATGCACCAAGCAAAATACTTTCAGGATACAGCGCAAATACCCATATGGTAGCCCAGGCAACCTTCGCCCCAAAAACCTGACCCACCGTCTTCCATAAAAACGGGACTCCCAGTGCAGCGAAAAATGCCGAGAACAAAATCAACATGAGTGGACGTTGCGCATCCGGCGAGAAATAGCGATATATGAATGCGTTGAATGCCAGCAGTCCGCCATACTGATCCGTGGCATACTTCCTGCTGAACGCATCGATAATGGGATATTCAGAGGTTGCCAGTTTCCAGGCTTGATCGTCTCGAAGGTGCGCATCGGTAAAGACATAGCCTGCCTGGTCATCTTTATCATTATGACCCAAGAGGGGCAACCCCAGGTGCAGCGTCACTCCAACTAGAAGGCGTAAAAAGAAGGCGAGAGCAATGATGAGTCCTGCTGTCTTTCCAGCGTTGGACCAATTGTGAGATATTCTTAGAGAAATAAATGAAAGAAAAAAGAGGAAGGAAAGGGAAATAAAACCAGACAGCCGGTTTCCACTTTGAATTGATGCGAACAATGCGCCGAATGCAAGAGAAGCAGGAACAATATAGGCCAGATCTTTTATTGTGAGATATTTTGCTTTCATTGAAATCCGTTCAGGATGCGTTGGGCGCGGGCAACCCAAGTATAACCTTGCACATCCTGTCGCGCCTGATCCCCCAATTCGGTCCTGCGCGTTTTATTCTGAAGAAGCGATTCGATTTCTGCTTTCCACTTTCCAACATCATCGGGTTCACAAAACACTGTATTCTTCTCGTTTAGCACTTCCCGAATCACGGGAAGGTCAGATGAAACGATTGCGCGTCCTGCCGCCATGTATTCGAACATTTTCATGGGGCTTGCCACGGCAGCCGAATCAGCCGATCCGCTGGAGCCCATGATAGAGCGGCTGTATGGCATAAGCAGAATATCTGCTGCTGCTTGATAAAGTGGAAGGTCGCGGTTGGGAATAAATCCGGTAAAGGTGATGTTTGCAGATTCGGCGCGTTCTTTCCAGTTCGAGATATCTTCGGGACGGCCACCCACCCAGACGAACTGCACCTGCGGAATGGATTTTGCCAACGCAAGAAACAATTCCGTACCACGACCCGCATACAAGTGCCCAGTGCACATCACGATTGGGGCTTCGCGCAGGCCGATCTGACGGCGCGCAGTAACAGGGTCCGGTAAGGAAATGAAGCGTTCCAGGTCCACGCCGTTCGGAGCGACGACCGCTTCATCCGAACTAAATTTCATGTGGAAATCACGCTCCAAAATATCCAGAAGCGCACGGGTGATGGAAACGAGACGTTTACGACGCGGAAGCTTTGCAAATACCTGATGCCATAGTGGACCAAAATATCCAGTGGGCTGGATGTGGATCTCAAAAATAGCGGGAATTTTGTGAAGCAGCGCAAATACTGCTGATTGAGGAAACCACGAATAAATAATATTCGCATGAAGCGCACGAGCACGTTGAACAGAATTCCATGTGAACATGCGACGGCTCGATGATGAAAGCCACTCGATCGGAAACTCCGCCTGCAAGCCGTAATGGGATTTTAGATTTGTGATTTCAGATTGGGGATCGCCTGGAACAATGAGCGTTAATTCATGACCTAATTGCACCAGGGCATTACAAGCCTTCATCACCTGGATGCTATTGGCCGTATCAGATGGAATCGTCGAACCGGCGATGGCAACAATCTTCATACGGTCGCTTCTTCCGCTTTGAGAATGGTTAGTCCCCGCCACACCATCCAAAGAATGGAAATGATCAGATAGCCGGAGAAAATTCCGGAGGCAACCAAATAATTACTGCTAGGCACAAATAGGAAAAATAAAACAAGTTCAACTGCGCCGGCAGTCGCTGCTACAAAAACCGGATACTGTGGCCTCCCAAGCGCAAGCAATAATGGACGATTCCAATTCAGAATATTTGCGCAGCCAAAGCCTAACATCAAAATAACGAGAGCAGGATAGGCCGGGGCATACCTGGCGCCAAATATCAATGGGATGATCCACCAGCCCAGGGCGATCAAACCACCGCCGGTTAGCAGCGTCCAAACGCCTGCAATGGAAGTAACCTGCCTCAACAACTTGCGGGTCGTATCCCATTGTCGCTGGGCAATGGTGCGGGTGATCTCTGCATAGGTTGGCCAAATAAATGGTTCGATCGGCAGTTTTACCAGGTTGATCAAATTGAGCGCAAACTTGAAATATCCGACCTCGGTCGATGAAAGAAGATAGCCAATATAGAGGGGAATATTATCCCGCGCCAGCAGATTGATGGTCCCGTTCAGATTTGTGCTGACCATGAAACGCGCGATGGATTTCCAATCTAAAACCAGGCTTAATGGTGCTCTCCACCATCCCTCTCCGAGGTTTTTCTTCATTTCGTTGAGCGCGTAGCGGGTGACCATTAACCCGGCGACTGTTTTCCCAATGAGATAGGCAATCAATACCCCGAACAGTCCCAGCCCCCATAGGGAGACGACAATGATGGACAAAAATGTGGCAATGCTTTGATAAAAATTGGCACTAGCTACACGACCGAATTGATGGACAGTCTGAAGTGTGCCAACTGATGTTTCATAGACAATATTTGCCAGCAGGAACAATCCATAGAAAGAGAAAAGTGGCGCTGTGGAGGCGTCCTTGGCGAAGATATTGGCCGCCCACGGAGATAACGCAACCAATACGAGATATGCCACAATGGATGTAATCGCCTCGGTGATCCCGATCCCCTTTATCAGGGCGGCGACACGCTCGTTGTCTTCATGAGCAAATGCTTCGCCAGCATATTTAACAACCACTTCACTCATTCGGAACGAGAGCAGTTGATTCACGCTGGTGGCAAACAGCATGATAATACCGGTGGCGAGTCCATACGCGCCCGGATCCAATAAGCGGAGAACCAATATCATCTGGATGACACTCAGCACAGCGGAAACGGCGCTGCTGCTGAACAAATAACCGCTGTTGCGGAGTACACGTTTCAACAGAGGGTCATCACGCAAGTTTGAACGTATCTTTTCAAAAAGAAACATGGGAGGGTTGTTTTAGATACTGTGAATTATTGGGTTGCATCAGCGCGCTTGTAAACGCTGATGACAGATTGCCAGCGGCATTTCTCCGCTTTGGGAGCGGACATCACTTTTACATACTTCCCGGATTTAAGCATCTCATCGGTCAGGTAAACCTTTTCGGTTTCCTGCACCAGGATGTAATCTGCATCTTCCAGCCACCGGCGCGCAAGGTCATCATTCCAGAGACCAAACCTTAAGAGAATATCCGACGCACCACCAATGCGATAGGAGTGCACGTGGTTCAACTGCGGAGCATAGATCTGTACCTCGGGCAGATACAAAAATATCGCGGTCAGCCGTCCCTCCCAATAGACTTTTGATCCCGGTTCAATCACCTGGCTGAGCGCTGCGCCAGCTCTTCGGTATGAAGCAAATACGTCCGTCCCACCGCAATCAAAGAAATCGTTGCCTGCTCCCAAAACCCTGGTCGGCGAAAGGATGAGTCCAAGAATCAGGAAAAGGTTTAGCGCAATGACTCCGATCCTTCCACCCGCGGACTGCCTTCCATTTAAACGGCGATGGAGGAACGCCAGACCGATCGCGCCAAGGACAATCACAAGGAAGCTGAGCAACAGAACAAACGTCACACGAAACAGAATCAGCTGCGGTACCTTATTTAGATAATGAATGAGCGCACCCCAAATATATGTTCCATCCAGGCGTTCGATCGACGCTTTGGCAAATTCCGAACTTACGTCTTCATGGGAACTGAAACCGATTCCCATAATCAGCAGGCCAATGACACTGAAAACAATTGCTCGGCGGGGCAGAGTTAATTCCTTCAAGAAGATGGGAACGGCGATGACCAGCATCATCAATCCGATAAAGTCAAAATAACCGATATACAGGAGGATGCACGAAATACAAAACTCTCCAAAAAAGGCCGCTTGAACATGTGCAACATAGAGCACCACCAACAGTACGCTCAAAAAAATTACAGCGCGCATCCGTTCGCTCAGCTGACGGAAGCGGTAAGGCAATAACAGCCAGACGGTCAACGCGCTGACCAGGGAGATGAAATGGAGCCTGAAGGTCAGCCAGAAATACAAAATCATCCGATATAAATTGGACTCCTCAGGCTCAGGCAGGGATGTCCCACCGGTAAATGGTTTTTTCCATGCGCGCAGGAATGGCGCCAGCCAATCAGGAACGCGCGTCGCCCAGAACTTTAGATTCTCGGGGAAATAGAACGCGTTGCCAGCCAAAAACAAAATACCAGCACATAGCATTGCAAGGAGCCCCGCCTTCCAACCATGTTGCCAGAAAATGTATACAAAAAGAATAGGCGGCACAAAGGCCATATTTTCGCGAGTCAATACCAGCGGAGCTGTGAGCATTGCGCCCAGCAGAATATGCCAAAGCGGACGTTTTTCGCCGACCGTAAGGACAATGATCCAAACCAGAAGGGCAGCGACAGTCCCTTCGGAAATGGCCAGGGTGTGAATTTTGATTTCTGCCGGGTTGAGAGCCATCACCCAGACGACACCTGCTGCCCACCATGCATTTCCCCAGCGTCTGGCAAAGACCCAAAGCCCCAGCAGTGTCAGCATGCTGATGAAAATCATGAAATAACGTCCCGTTTCCAACCCGGCACCAAACCATCTTTGAACATAACCTGGGATCAAAAAGGAAAGAATGGCGTGATTAGTCCACACGCCGTAATCTGCGAAGGGTGTTTGCAGCCCATTGGCAAATAAATAACCTTTATAAAGATAGAGCCCCTCATCCAGAAAGGATGTTTTCGTACTGGCAAATACAAAGGCACCATGTAGATAGGCAATGAAACCTGTTATCGAGAGAAACGCAGGGAACCAGGGCAGTGAAATGATCTTTCGCCCCAGGGCGGAGATACGTTGTTGCATCACGAAGGTCCTTATTGGGTCACTATTTCACTCGCCCAATCCCGTTCTGCGTTATACCAATCGACAAGTTTTTCAATGCCGGCCCGCATGTCATATTGCGGTTCCCAACCAAGCAACGCGCCGGCCTTACTCACATCTGCCCAGTTCGAGCGCATATCCGCAGGGTCGGGAGGTCCATACTGAATGAAAGCCTTTTTACCGACCACATCTTCGATCAGTTTGATCAAATTAT
>JBGPNQ010000182.1:0-10103 GCA_041487615.1 Anaerolineae bacterium | reverse complement strand
GCGATCATCTTTGTGCGCGGCAAACAACCGCAGTCTGAAACCGTTGCCATTGCAACGCAGGAGAATATGCCGTTGATCACCAGTCCATTTGGAATGTTTGAGTTGTGCGGGCGTCTTCACAGAGCCGGACTGCCGAGCTTCGAATCGAATGTGTCCTCAAGCTAGAACTCCGACCGAACAGGAAATACATGGACGGCATGGTCGTCCCATTACCGACCAGGATGCCCATGAAATCAACCGCGTCGAGGAACTGTCTTATGATCTGAAAATCCATGAGGTGATGACAGCCGCGCTAAAAACGGCCGCTCCTAATATGCCGCTTTCAAAAGTGCTGGACATGCTGCGCACATATCGTATTTCAGGACTCCCCGTCGTGGAGAATGACAGACTTGTTGGCGTCCTGAGCCTTGAAGACATTGTCAGGGCGCTTCAAAAAAACGATTTGTCTGCGCTCACCAGCCAGTATATGACACGGGAAGTGGTAACTGTTGCGAGTTATGACTCGATCGTTAAAGCACTCCGCACATTTACCGAAAAACAGTTGGGACGCCTGCCGGTTATTGACGAAAATCAAAAACTCGTTGGGATGATCACAAAAGGCGACATCACGCGTGGAATCCTGGTGGCTCTGCAAAAGGATTACAAGGAGGAGGAAGTCCGACGCTATCGCGCAAGTCACCTTTTCGAAGACATCATTTCAGAGCGGACGACTCTCGTCCTTCGCTATACCATCAAGGCAGGTGATTTCACGCAGGGTGGGCAGGCCTCCAGTCATATCAAGCGCGCCTTGATCCGTCTCGGAGCCGATCCACAGATCACGCGGCGTTGCTGTATCGCCGTCTACGAAGCGGAGATGAATCTCATCATCCACACCACGAACGGCGGCATCCTGAAACTCGAGGTAGAACCGCATCGCATTACGATGTCTGCCACCGATGATGGACCCGGTATCTCTGACACGGAACAAGTTTTTCAGCCCGGTTATTCCACCGCCACCGAACAGGTGCGTGAAATGGGTTTTGGCGCCGGCATGGGACTGGTCAACATGAAACGTTGTGTAGATGAAATCAAACTTGAATCAACCCTTGGCAAGGGTTCGAAACTTGTCATGCGCATCTTGATTCCCAATCAAACCGTCGGCGTCAGCCGGGATGGACAAAACGATGAACCTTCAACAAATCATTGACCAATTGAATCTCACTGTCTTAACCGAGTCCCGCGACTTTGCGAGGATCCAACCCAGTGGCGGCTACAGTTCCGATCTGCTTTCCTGTGTGATGGCCGGAGCTAAAAAGGGAAATATTTGGATCACGCTTCAAGCACATCTGAATATTGTCGCGGTCGCGGCCCTCAACGAAGTCGTTGCCATCATCATCACCGAAAATGCCCGGCCAGATGTCGCCGCCATTGCAAAAGCCAATCAGCAGGGTGTGATTCTGTTATCCACCTCGCAATCGACATATGAGATCAATGGCAAGCTTTGGCAAATGGGTATTCAAAATTGAGCAGAGCGGTACGGGATGAAAAAATTTCGAGCTGATCTGCACGTCCATACTGTGCTTTCACCATGTGCCGAGGTGGAAATGATTCCTCCGCTCATCGTACAGGCGGCGCTCGAAAATAATATTGACCTGATCGCAATTACCGATCATAACGCCAGCGGAAACGTACGTGCGGTGCAAAAAGCTGCCGAGGGGACAAGCTTAACCGTCCTGCCGGGGATGGAAGTGCAATCCCGCGAAGATGTTCATTTACTAACGATGTTTGAAAACCCGGAGGCGCTTGAAGCCTGGCAGGCATTCGTGGATAAGGCGCTTCCAAACCGGCCAAACGGCACTGATTTTTTTGGCGAACAATTCATAGTGGATGAAACCGGGGAATTCATCCGTAGCGAACCACGCCTTTTGTTGACTTCCACTGATTTTTCAATCGATGAAATATTCGAACGAGTCCAGGCGCTGGAAGGCATCGTGATCCCGGCTCACGTGGAACGAACTTCGTACGGACTCTTTCCGAGCCTTGGGTCGATCTCGGAAAAATGGAATGTTCTTGCCCTTGAAATTTCCCGCCATACGACACCGGAAAAAGTCGCGGAGACGTTCCCCGCGGTGCGCAAGTATCCACTGATCCAAAGTGGCGATGTCCACCGGTTGGATGAATTTCTCGGCACAACCATGTTCACCATCGACTCCCCTTCCTTGATGGAAATTCGCATGGCGTTCAATAATATTGAAGGACGCAGTGTTTATATCGAAATCGAATCATGATCTAAGAATGTTACTCTTTTTATATGACATTTGGCGATTGACGATTTGAATATGAACGATTAAACTAGTTTGTGAAAATCATCACAAATATTGTCAAAGGTGTCTATTTTATGACCCGCTCTTTAAAAGAAATTCCAGAAAATGATCCGCTCAATAAGGCGGAACAAAAAGGTATTATCGATCAAGCGATTGCTGAGAACAAAGCACGACCTGGCGCCGTGATGCTGGTGCTGAACGAAGTACAGGGGAAAATCGGTCATGTCTCCCCTTGCATGCAAGTGTACATCGCTCAAAGCTTGAAGGTCCCGCTCGGTCAGGTGCATGGTGTAGTCACGTTCTATTCCTTTTTCAAGACCCAGCCGCGCGGAAAACATACGATCAAGTTTTGCCTGGGAACTGCCTGTTACGTTGCCGGCGTACCTCAGCTCATCGAAAAAGCCAAACAAATGCTGAACATCGACCTCGGTCAGACGACGCCTGATGGTCAGATCACGCTGGAAGAATGCCGCTGCGTTGGCGCTTGTAGTCAGGCGCCAGTAGTGGTTGTGAACGAAGAAGTCCAGGGAAAATTACGCCCCAACAAGCTTCCGCAGATCTTGAAGAAAGTCCAGAAACAAGAGAATGAGAGAAATATCCCTGCACCTGCTTGATATCGCCGAAAACAGCGTCGCGGCACAGAGTGAGGCCATCAGCATTGAGGTCCATGAAGACCTGTTGAATGAGCGACTCACTGCGCGTATTGTAGACGATGGACGCGGCATGGATGCGCAAACCGCGCTACAGGTGCAGGATCCGTTTTATACCATGCGGACGACACGAAAAGTGGGCCTCGGGATTCCGCTTTTGAAACTGGCAGCGGAAATGGCTGACGGGAGTTTTAGCCTGGAATCTGAGCCCGGCAAAGGTACACGCGTGGAAGCGGTCTTTCGTCACAGTCACATTGACCGGATGCCGCTTGGGGATCTGTCATCCACTTTTTTGACGGCGTTGATTGCTCATCCGGAGATTCATTGGATCTTTGTGTACCGTGCAACAGACATATTTGGCAATAGCCGCGATTTTGTTTTTGATGATGCTGAATTGAAAGCAGAGTTGGGCGGCGTATCGCTGACTGAACCCGAAGTATTAACCTTTGTTCGCAGCATGCTTGAAGAAGGTATCGCGGCACTTGCACTACAACCTGAAATGAACTGAATAACAAAGGAGAAGTTATGCCTGCAATTAAATCTCTTGAAGAACTAAAGCACATTCGCGACGTAGCGCTGCAAAAGAAACAAATGAAAGCGACAGCCGGCAATGTGCAGGTGATCGTTGCCATGGGAACGTGTGGTATTGCCGCTGGTGCTCGTGACACGATGAGGAGCGTCCTGAATTTCATCGAAACAGAAAAAGTCAGCGGCGTGACGGTGACACAAACTGGTTGCATCGGTCTGTGTGAACAGGAACCGATCGTTCAGATTTTGCTCGGCGATCAACCCAGGGTTGTGTACGGCAAGGTGAATGCAAAGGTTGCAGAAAAGATCATGAAACAGCATGTTCAGAATGGACAGCCCGTAAAGGAAAATATCATACAAATGTAGTTCTCGGTATGTCATCCTAAGCGTAGCGAAGGATCTCGAACATGGAAAGTACGGGACTCTTCGGTCGCAACCTACGCTCCTCAGAGTGACATGCTGGGTCTTATTTCTTGTTTGGAGTTTCGTATGGCGTTTTATCGCTCACATGTTTTAGTATGCGTTGACCCGGAGTGCCTTGCAAAAGGCGCTCATGAGGTGGTTGACGCGTTACAGGATGAGTTTATTGCCCAGGGTCTGTACGACGAAATTCAGGTGCTCGAAACGTCCCGTATCGGTGGTTGTGGAGATGGACCGGAGATGATGGTCTACCCGGAAGGTGTCCATTACGTTGGCATGACGCCGGACGATATCCCGTTTCTCGTCGAAGAACATTTTCTAAAAGGAAGAGTTGTCGAACGGTTCCGCGAAGTCATCAAACCGATGGTGGATGAGGAACTGGGTTCGTTACGTCCAAAGGAAGTGCGCGTGGTATTGCGCAACTGCGGACAGATCGACCCGAACAATATCGAAGATTATCTGGCAACCGATGGATATCAGGCGCTTGGCAAAGTCTTGTTCGAAATGACGCCCGAAGGCGTGATCGCTGAAGTCTTGAATTCAGGTTTACGTGGACGCGGCGGCGCGGGTTTCCCGGCCGCAAAGAAATGGCAGATCACCCGCGACGTTCAGGATAATCCCAAATACATGATCTGCAATGCGGATGAAGGCGACCCCGGCGCATTCATGAATCGCCGCGTCCTAGAGGGCGATCCGCACTCGGTGATCGAAGGGATGATCATCGCCGCGTACGCGGTTGGTGCGAGCTATGGTTATATCTACTGCCGTGCGGAATATCCGATTGCCGTGGAAACGCTCAATATCGCTATCGCACAGGCACGCGAGTTCGGATTTTTAGGCAGGAACATTCTCGGGACAGATTTCTCTTTCGATCTTGAAGTGCGCGTCGGTGCAGGCGCGTTTGTCTGCGGTGAAGAGACGGCACTCATTGCATCCATAATGGGCATGCGCGGCGAACCACATCCACGCCCGCCCTTCCCCTCCGTCAAAGGCGTGTGGGATAAACCCAGCAATAACAATAACGTTGAAACGTATTCGAACGTGCCGCAGATCATTTTGAACGGCGCGGCCTGGTATGCGGGCATGGGTACGGAAAAATCCAAAGGCACCAAGACTTTCGCGGTCGGCGGAAACGTCGTCAAGCCGGGTCTTATCGAAGTGCCGATGGGCATCACCCTGCGCGAAATCATCTTTGACGTGGCTGGCGGAATCAAAGACGGTAGGAAGTTCAAAGCCGTGCAGACGGGTGGTCCCATGGGTGGATGTCTCACCGAGCAGCACCTGGACCTGCCGCTCGATTATGACGCGTTATCCAAAGCCGGTTCGATGATGGGATCGGGCGGACTGGTCGTGATGGACGAGACATCCTGCATGGTGGACATCGCCCGCTTCTTTATGGACTTTACGCAGGCCGAATCGTGCGGTAAATGCACGCCCTGCCGGGTGGGGACGCGCCGCATCCTCGAACTGCTGCAGAAAATATGTGATGGCAAGGGCGAAGATGGCGACATCGAAAAGCTGGAAGACTTATGCTTTGAAGTGTCACGCAATAGTTTGTGCGGGCTCGGTCAAGGCGCACCGGTCCCAGTGATCAGCACGCTCAAAAATTTTCGCGCCGAGTACGAAGCGCATATCTACGATAAGCACTGTCCGGCGAAAGTTTGCCGTCCGCTCATTCGGATGGAAATCCAGGAACCGATCTGTACCGGCTGTACGGTGTGCGCCCGCAATTGCCCGGTCGATGCCATCCGCGGCGAACGTCGACAAGTCCATCACATCGACGCGAAAACCTGTATCCGCTGCGGAATCTGCGTGCAGGTCTGTAACTTCAATGCCATTGCGGTTGAATCGTAAGCAATGAAATACCACTCATGGAGATCCGATGATTGCCCCAACAATTGAATGTGATGTAGCGGTCATTGTAAAAGAAGCCATAGAAAAGCATGGCGCAGCAAGAGATGCGTTGATTCCCATCCTGAGCGAAATCAATCACGCTCTTGGCTATATTCCTGCCGAGGCATTTCAGGAAGTCTGCAAGCAACTCAACGCTCAAGAGGAACATACTTACGTTTCGAAAAGCCAGCTGTTCAGTCTTGCCAGTTTCTACGACATGCTCTGCACAAAACCGAGAGGACGTCACGTAATCAAGTTTTGCGAGAACGCTCCGTGCCATGTCGTGGGCGCTAAAGCCGTTTGGGATTCGCTTTGTGAAGCCCTTGATTTGCAGAATGGCGAGACAACACCCGACAAAAAGTGGACACTGGTCACGACCTCCTGCCTGGGGCTCTGCAGCGTGGGTCCAGTGGTATTGATCGATGATGATCTGCATGGGAATGTCACCCCGGATCAGATCGATGAAATTTTAGCGCGGTACGAATAGGAACTGAATCCATGCAAACTAAACGTGCCATGATCCTCGTTTCAAATGATCCCGAGAGCATTCGTCTCGGTGCAAATGACTTAATCAAGAATTTGACGGAAGCCTTGACCGCCTATGACCTTCAGAATGAAGTGGAAATTTCAACGCTTTCGAATATTGGAACATCCAACATTCTGCCGCTGGTAGTTGTCTATCCCGAGGCAACAGTTTATGGACCGGTAAAAGCGGCAGATGCCCGCTTTTTAGTAGAGGAGCATCTCTATAAGGGACGTATCGCAACAGACCTGGTCGCCCCTCCCAAACAATTGAGCGGCAATATCGGCTGGCTGCGAGCTCACAAGGGATACAACCCCGCCGAGCAGCGGATTGTGTTGGAACGTGCAGGTCGCATCGACCCGGAAAACATCGAAGAATTTATTGCCGAAAATGGTTACCAGGCCCTCGGCAAAGCGCTGAGCGAAATGACTCCCGAGCAGGTGATCGAGACCATCGAGAAATCGGGCTTGCAGGGACGCGGCGGCGCAGGCTTCCCCACCGGGCGCAAGTGGAAATTTGTCCGCATGGCGAAGGGTGAGAAAAAGTATGTCATTTGCAACGCGGATGAAAGTGAACCCGGAACTTTCAAGGACCGCATCGTCCTCGAAGGTGATCCCCACACCATCCTGGAAGCGATGACGATTGCTGGCTATGCCCTCGGCGCAGATGAAGGCTATATTTACATCCGCGGCGAATACGGGCTCGCCTATCGCCGGTTGCAGCACGCGATTGAACAGGCAGAGGAATATGGTTTCCTCGGTAACAACATCTTCAACACCGATTTCAATTTCCATATTCATCTTCATGCTGGCGCAGGCGCGTATGTTTGTGGCGAAGAAACAGCGTTGATCGAATCGATTGAAGGCAAGCGCGGTGAACCGCGGGCGCGTCCGCCTTATCCGGTTACTCACGGCTTGTGGAACAAACCCACGCTGGTCAACAACGTGGAAACCCTTGCGAACATCCCGGCCATCATCCGCAACGGAGCGGAGTGGTATCGCTCGTTCGGTACACCTTCCAGCCCGGGCACGAAAGTATATACGATCATGGGCAATGTCAACTTCAGCGGCGTGATCGAAGTGCCGATGGGAATCACGTTACGAGAAGTAATCAACATTTATGCAAAAGGAATGAAGCCCGGCAGTATGTTGAGAATTGCGCAGACCGGTGGCTCAAGCGGATCGATCATCCCGGCCAGCTTGCAGGATACACCGATGGACTTTGAGTCTTTCCGCAAAGCGGGAGTCTCGCTGGGTTCCGGTGCATTGCTGATCTGTGATCAGAACACTTGTATTGTGGACCTGGTCAAAGTGTTGTTGCAATTCTTCCGCTTTGAGTCATGCGGAAAATGCACACCCTGTCGCGTGGGAACACAACGCGCCTATGAAATCGTCGAACGCATTTCGCAGGGAAAGGGCAAGCTCGAAGAGCTGGATGTCCTGATCAGCCTGGCACAGGAAATGGAAAGGACATCCAACTGCGGCTTGGGTCAGACCGCCGCTGTCCCCATCCGCGATATGTTGAAACATTTTAGAACAGAAACTGAAGCGCACATCCTGTTGGGAAGTTGTCCCGCAGGAAAATGCGAAATGCTCCCGGAAGTTGAACACGTGTAAAAAGAGGAACGCATGGTACAGATAACAATCAATGGAAAACAAATTGAAGTTCCTGAGGGAACAACTGTTTTGCGTGCCGCTGAGATGGCAGGCATTTACATCCCCCGGCTGTGTGACCACAAAGAATTGACTCCGTACGGCGGATGCCGCCTGTGCATCGTCGAAGTACAGGGTGTGCGCGTGCCGATGGCATCCTGCACATTGCCTGTCAACAACGGCATGGTGATCAATACGGAAACAGAAGCCTTGAAGAAATCGCGCAAGTTTGTGCTTTCGATGTTGTTCAGTGAGCGCAACCACTTTTGCCCGTTCTGCCAGGTCAGCGGCGGCGACTGCGAATTGCAAAACGCAGCATACGACGAACAGATGACCCACTGGCCCATTCAACCGGGTTGGAACAACTTCGTGGTGGATACATCCCATCCGTATCTTGTGCTGGATAACAACCGCTGCATCCTGTGCCGACGATGTGTACGCGCCTGCGCGGAGATGGCGGGCAGCTTCACTTTGTCCGTTGCCGAACGTGGAGCGAAGAGCATGGTGGTCGCCGATACCGACGTCCCACTTGGCGAGAGCACCTGCATCAAATGCGGAAGTTGCGTTCAAGTCTGCCCTACCGGCGCCATCATCGATAGAACCAGCGCCTATCAAATGCATGACAAGGATCTGACGGAAGTCAAATCGATCTGCAATGGCTGCTCGGTTGGATGCTCGGTCAAGATCATGGTGCGCGACAACCGCATCGTCCGCATCGAAGGCGACTGGGAGGGAAGCGTCAATCACGGCGTCCTGTGTGAATATGGGCGTTATAACTCCATCAACGAAACACGCAAGCGCATCACTACTCCGATGATGAAGAAAAACGGCAAGCTTGAACCGGTCTCCTGGGATGATGCATTGAAGGCTGTCACTGAAAAACTAAGACCGCTTGCCTCTGACAAAGATGGCATTGCAGCGATTGCATCCACTCGTCTATCCGCGGAAGCACTGACCGCGTTCAAGGATCTGTTTGCCGGTTGTGAACTGGTGACCAGCCTGGAAGAAGGGATGCCGACTGCAGCCACATCACAATTTGCACAGCGACAAGGCGCCTTTGAAGGCAAGCTCGATGTATTGCGCCATGCGGATACCGTCCTGTGCTGCGGCGCAAATGTGGGCCGCACGCATATGGTCGCCGGTTTCCTGTTCAAGCGCAACATGACGAAGGGAACACGCCTGATCAATATTGATCCAGAAGAAAATGAACTGGATGCATTGGCGAATCTTTCCCTTAAACCCAAAGCGGGGTCGGACCTTGCGCTGATCCGTGGACTTCAGGCAATCATCGTCAAAGAGGGCTTGGGACGATCACCGCTTACGGTTCCCAAAGCTGATACGCTGATACAAATGGCTGTCAATGAAACAGGCATCTCCATGGAGCAACTTACCCAAACTGCCCGGATACTTGCGAACTCCATCACGCCTGTGATCCTCTTTGGCAAAGGTATTACGGCCCAGCGTGATGAGCGACTCGTTGAGGAACTCTATAAACTCGCTGTCCTCGTAGGCGCAGTGGACAACGAACGTTCCGGACTTCTTTCGATCAAGGGCGAGACCAACAGCCTCACTGCTGCCCTGCTCGGTCTTGACCAGGTCTTCCAATTGAATGGTCAAAAAGCTGTGTATGTGGCTGTCGGCGATGACTATGTCTCCCGGTCATTGGTGGAACGAGCCTCCAGGGCACCTTACCTGGTGGTGCAAGCGAGTTATGAATCGAAACTCACTGAACAGGCGGATGTTGTCTTGCCGGTCACGATTTGGTCGGAACAGGAGGGTCACTATATCAACCTGGATGGACGTGTACGAAAAACGACAAAGGTCGTGACATCACCCGAAACCGCCCACGATAATCTAACTGTCTTGAGTGACCTTGCCAAGCAGATGAATATTTCCCTTGACAGTAACTGGAGGCAAGCCATCCTGGCCCGCAAATCCAGTCTGGCTTTGAATTGAGGATCTTATGAACAAACCAAAAATTGCTTCCGATTGGATGTGTGGCTGCGCAGGCTGTCACATGTCCTTGCTCGATATGGATGAGCGCATCCTGAAAGTTGTCGAGCTCGCTGACCTGCGAGCGACTCCCATCACTGACCTGAAAGAACCTGATGAAAGCGGCGTGGACGTGGGAATC
>JBGPNQ010000181.1:0-10109 GCA_041487615.1 Anaerolineae bacterium | reverse complement strand
GTCTTTTTTCTCTTCTGCTTCATGCAAAAGATTTATGACTGCATAAAACGCATCAGGTTTGACCTGCGCAAATTGTTCCTTACTCCAAATACCGCGCTTGCCGATCTCGATGAAGCGCCCCCTTTCTGCAAGGACCGAAACAGACTTTGGGATGAACTCATCAGCAAGTGAGTTGAGGACAATATCCACTCCTTTGCCGTTCGTGAGCCGCATGATCTCATCGGCAAAATCCAGTGTGCGGGAATCCAAAACATGCTGAAGACCTAAAGATTTCAGCATTTCACGTTTAGCCGGGCTTCCGGCCGTAGCGAAAATTTCCGCGCCTGCCTGCTGAGCGAGCTGTACGGCCGCAAGCCCTACACCTCCAGCCGCGGCGTGAATCAAAACGCAGTCACCTGGTTTTATCTTTGCCAGATGATGGAAGGCATACTGTGTCGTGAGAAATGAGGATGGGATGGCAGCTGCTTCCGGGAAACTCATGGATTCAGGTTTACGAACAACATAGCGTGCAGGCGTGATTGTGTACGTTGAAAAGCATCCAACCGCCACTGCAATGACTGAATCGCCGACCTGGAGATTCTCCACGCCAGGTCCAATTGCAGTGATTATGCCAGCACACTCGCTTCCCAACTCGCCGCCGCCCGGATACATTCCCAAAGCGTTGAGTACATCGCGGAATCCAATACCGGTTGCCAGCGCTTGAATTTCAACTTCGTTCGGACCCGGTATCGCGCGTGGCGATTTTTGATACACAAGATTATCCAAAACACCACGTTCACTGACGGCAAGTTTGACTGGTCCATCTGAAGCGGGCGATTTTTGTCCGGCGCGCGCGCGGATGAGTCGCGGTACAAGTCGCTCATTGCCGCGGTAGGCGACCTGATCTTCCAGGTCAGATTCTGAGATTTCCGTCCACAGATTGTGCGCGCGATCTTCATCGGTCTCTCTTGGATCGAGATCGATAACACGGCAGCCGAGTTCAGGATGTTCCTGATTGATCACCTTGCATAAGCCCCATATCGTGGATTGATGTGGAGCCGTTATCTCTTGATCTGCAGATTGCGCGCCCTGAGTGATCACCCAGATCGGGCAGGTCCGCCCGGTGGCAACCAACGCTTGTACGAGATAGAGTAAACCGCCAACTGACGCAGCTTGAATCTCAACAGATTCAGCCGCCCACAGATAAACGATGCCGCTATTCTCTCCGACTGTCTCAATCAATTTATGAAAGTCATCTGGTTGAGTTGGATCGACTTGATACCTGCATTCATTTTGAACGAATACGTTGCCTTGGTGGACCAGGTTGACAGTCGATTTTTGTGCTTCTAATCGTGATGCAATATTGTTACTCAGGTAACCGCTGTCAGAAAAGATCAGCCATTTTCCTGCTTTGTGCACGAGCGATGATGCCGACCCATCTGCTCCGACGGTACGCTCTATATGCGATTTTTGCCATTGCATTTCATAGAGCCACGAGTCGCCCTGCGCAAATTTGACCTGCTTGAGTGTAAAGCCCTTGATCGAAACCAGGAGCCGCCCCTCTTCGTTAAACAGGTTTACATCCGTTTTGATGATGTCGCCGTTTGAGTGCTGATCTGTTTGAATGGAAGCGTGACTCCATAATTTTGAATCGATGCGGTCGAAGAACTTGACTGCATCCACGCTCATGGGAAGATAAGTTTTATCGGTCTGAGGTAATAATAGCGCGCTGATTTGCAGCGCCGCATCGAGGATTGCCGGATGCAAGGCATAGGATGTCAAATCGGATGCGATCGGCTCCGGTGCCTCGATCCGAGCCAGCGCTTCGTTCTTTCCAAGCAAAAGGCTGATTACGCCCCTAAATGCAGGACCAAAACGCAAGCCTCGTTCTGCCAACCGTTGATAGTGGTCTTCCACCGGGAATGTTTCACTACAGCGTGCCTGAATTTTGGGCAACGAAATTCTCGTTGGATCCTCCGTAAGCGAACGAATTACTGCACTTGCATGGCTTTGCCATTGCTCTGATTCTTTTTCATAACTGAAAATCTGCCCGGCAATTCCGCGGTCTGACTTTGCATCGAGAACGGTTTGTGCCGTTACCATTTCTTTTCCAGACAGCTTTAATGGCGAATGGATCACCAGGTCTTCAACAAGGATCGAACCATTCCTATTGAGAATTTCACGGCCCGCAGCGAGCAACATTTCGATATATGCAGCTGCTGGCATGGTCGCTTGCTCTGCCACCATGTGGTCCGCCAAAAAGTCAGGTGACTGTGAGCTTAATTCATTCTCGAAGATGATATCCTTTGCGGCGGATCTTAATCGTGTTCCCAACAACGGATGTAAGAAATCGCCGCGTTGCGTGTGGACTCGTTTTTGTCCGGGCGTGATCCAATAATGCTGACGTTGGAAAGGATAGGTAGGCAATCTCAGATATTTGTGCGGATAAACGCCATCGAATGCCTTCCAATTCACGCCTACTCCACGGACATGGAACTGTCCCAGACTCTTGAGCATCACTGACCGGTCGTCCCGTCCTTCACGAAGCGAGGCAAGCCACAAATTCTTTTCATCGGAAATAAAGCGCTGTCCCATTCCAAGTAAAGTTGGATTCGGTCCGATCTCGACAAATATTTGATATCCGTGTTTCGATAAAGCTTCCATGCAGGCGGAAAAGCGAACTGCCTGACGTGTATGATTACGCCAGTATCCAGCATCTGGCGATTCATTTTCCTTGAAGAATCCGCCGTAAAGATTCGAGAGCAATGGTAGCTGGGGTCTGCTGAATTTGATTTGCTCGGCTGCTCGTTCATAGTCGTCGAGGATCGGGTCCATCAACGGGGAATGAAAGGCATGTGAGACTTCCAATGCCTTGGACTTAATCCCTTCCGCTTTAAGGTCAGCGCAGATTGAGTCTATGGCAGCTTTCCTGCCTGAGATCACAATACTATCTGGTCCGTTTATCGCGGAGATTGAAACTTCATTTTCATGCGAAGTGATTGACGTCCTCACTCGTGATTCACTTGAAAACACGGCAGCCATCGCACCATCTTGAGGCAGTGACTGCATGATGCGTCCTCGAAGTGCGATTAATTTCAGTCCATCCTCAAGGCTGAACACACCGGAAACGCAAGCAGCTACATATTCTCCGACACTGTGTCCCAGCACTGCAGACGGTGTAATTCCCCAGGATCGCCATAAGGTCGCGAGGGCATATTCAACCGCAAACAAGGCTGGCTGGGTATAAGCTGTTTGATGTAGTAGCAGTGGTTCACCCGATGGATTGTCTGCCTGTTCCGGATAGATGACCTTGAGCAAAGGTGTTTCCAGGTATGGGCGCAGAAGTTGATCACACTGGTCCAGCGTGTCGCGGAATACCGGTTCAGTCTCATACAGTCTGTGAGCCATGCCGGTATATTGCGAGCCCTGACCGGTGAAAAGAAAAGCAATCTTGTTCTGTGACGTATCTGCAACATGACCCGTGATCAGATCTGGAACATCCCGTTCGTTCACGAATCCAAACAGCTTGTCGTGCAGTTGGTTCGTTGACTCTGCGGTGACAGACAGGCGATGGTTGAATGAGGCGCGACCAACATTTGCGGTAAAGCAAATATCCGCAAATGAAGCATTGGGCTCTTTACTCAGAAAATCAATATATTGTTTTGCCATTTCAAGCAGATCGGCATGGTTCTTCGCTGAGATGGTAAAGATGCCCGGTCTTCTAAAATCGTTAACCGGTGTCGGCTCCTGTTCAGGGGCTGGAGCCATTAAGATGTGTGCATTTGTACCGCTTGCGCCGAACGCACTCACACCTGCAATACGTTCAGCTCCTGTCCAATGGATGCGCTGGGTGGGGATCCTTGCCGGTATATTTGCCCAATCGATGAGTGGCGTGGGTGTCTGGAGATGCAAGTGAGGCGGGATTTCCTCATGGTGCAATGCCATTGCTGTTTTGATAACGCCTGCCACGCCCGCCGCCGATTCGGCGTGACCGATATTCGTTTTCACGGAACCCAACCAGAACGGAGATTGAGACGCCCGTCCCTGGCCCAAAGCGGCTGCCAGCGCACGGACCTCGATCGGATCTCCGAGGGATGTTCCGGTGCCGTGCGCTTCCACATATTGGACCTGGGATGGCTGAACGCCTGCATTTTTCAGTGCGGATCGAATGAGCGCCTCCTGTGCAAGTTTGTTGGGGACAGTTAATCCGCTGCTAAATCCGCCGTGGTTCACGGCTGATCCCAAAATGAGTGCCAGGATGTTGTCCCCATCTGCGCGTGCATCGGATAGACGCTTGAGAACAACGATGCCGCATCCTTCACTGCGAACGAATCCATCAGCGCGTGCGTCGAATGTTTTACAGCGTCCATCGGAAGCCATCATGTTCGCTTTCGATGCGCTGATCGATAGTTCCGGCGATAGAATGAGATTGACTCCTCCCGCCAGCGCCAGATCTGACTCGTGACCGCGTAAACTCTGGCAGGCGAGATGGATGGCTACTAGGGAGGACGAGCACGCCGTATCCACGACAAGACACGGACCATGAAAACCCAGGGTGTAGGATATCCGCCCCGCAATGCTGTTCAGAGCGTTACCGGTGATACGATAGGCGTCGATTTGTGTCGGGTCGAGCTGGGTGTTCTGTAAGTTCAGATAATCATTCGCCGTTGCACCAATAAAAACACCTGTCTGGCTGTTGCTCAGGTTCGACGGATTTTGGTTGGCGTGCTCCAGCGCGGCCCAGCTTACCTCCATCAGCAGTCGCTGCTGAGGATCCATGCTAAGGACCTCACGCGGTGAAATACCGAAGAAATGCGCATCGAAAGCATCGACATTCTGAAGAAAGCCACCCCAACGAGTGGAAATTTTCCCTGGCTTTTGGGGATCAGGGTCGTAGAATTCATCTATGTTCCATCGCTCGGCTGGAATCTCTGTAATGGCATCCTGACCATTCAAAAGCATTTGCCAGAACGATTCAGGATCGTTCGCATTTCCCGGAAAGCGGCATCCGACACCGATGATCGCAATGGGCTCCGTTTGTGCCTGTTTCAGACCTTCGAGTTGAGAACGCATTTTTTGAAGCGCGAGCAATGCACTTGTCAGGCGCTCCTGGTATTCGCGTTGACCGGGATTCGAATCCATTTAGTTCCCTTCCGTCAATTTCTTAATTCCTGATAATTCATCATCAAGCAGTGCGAATAATTCATTCTCTGAAAGATCCTTCAGCTTATTCCGGCTTTCCTTGTCAGAATCCCTGGCAGTTTGTTGATCGGATTTTTGATCTAGATCGTCAGAGAGTTCTGGGGGAAAAATTTCCCTCGCAAGAAATTCCGTCAACGATTCCACATTCGGATATTCAAAGGCGACCGTTGGTGGCAGTGAACACTCCAGACTTTTCTCGAGCCGATTTCGCAACCGGACGGTTGTGATCGAGTCCATCCCAAGCCTGAAAAAGCCCTGCTGAATATCCAGTGCGTCTGCGGATTCAAGGCCAAGCACTTCCGCAGCCTGGCTGCGCACATGCGCGAGCAATACATCCCATTGTTCACGCCTCGACATGGCTTTGAGTCGTCTCGCGAGTGTGCTTTTTGTTTCGCCTGCGCCGGTTTCGGTCACTGCCTGTTTTTCCACGACAATCTTCTCCAGGAGCGGTTGTTTCTGCCTGGCTTCATAGATCGGTTTGAACGTGCTCCAATCCACGGCGGCGACTACAGCCTGCGTGGCATTGGTTTCGAGCAAGTATTTCATTGCTGCCAGTCCTTGCGCTGTGGGCATCTGCGATAAGCCAACCTCCGAAAATAGCTGACTCAGTTGTCCATGCCCCATGCCGCCGTTCTCCCACCAGCCCCAATTAACACTCAGAGCTGGCAATCCTTGTGAATGACGATAGTGCGCCAGTGTATCCATAAAATGGTTGGCTGCTGCGTAATGAGCCAATCCTCGCGATCCCCAAACGGCCGCAGCGGAGGAGAACATCACGAAAAAGTCGATCTCGTTTCCTTCCTTCATCGTTGGCTGGGTCAATTCATGAAGGAGCCATGACCCTTCCATTTTTGAGCGCAGGATTTCATTTAGGCGTTCAATGGTGATATCTTTGACCACTGAATTATCCTCCAGTCCCGCAATATGCAACACTCCTCGCAGAGGGGAATGGTGTTCTCTAAGCATGATGAACAAGTTGGACATATCATCGGCGTTGGACGCATCTGCTTTGACAATCGAGATCGTTGCTCCGAGTGTTTCCATGCTATTGATTGCTTCGATCTTCCTGCCATCATTTGTTGAGGAGGAAATATGACCCCATTCGACTCTCGACGGCAGACCAGACCGGCTCGTCAAGAACAAATGTTTTGCGCCTTGATCCACAAGCCAGCGTGCCGTTTCCAGTCCCAGCGCTCCCAGTCCGCCGGTGATCAAGTAGACCGCATCGGGTCTTATTGTGAGATTATTTGATTTCGTTTTCTGGAGGTTATCTCGAACAAGACGAGCAACATGACGCTGACCACCTCGGAAGGCAACCTGTTTTTCCTGATCGTTTCCGAAAATTTCTGTACATATCAATTTGGCCTCGTCGCTGATCGACTCATCGGATAGTTCGCCGGCTGATAGATCCAGCAAGCCGCCCCATAGATCTGGATGTTCCAGTGCAACCCCTCTGCCAAAGCCCCACAGAAGGGACTGAGCGACCGCGCATGATTCTGTTTCTGTGACCGGTTGAACACCGCGAGTAACAACCCAGAGGCGCGGCAACGAACCTTGTGCCTTATGAAGTAATGATTGAATAACCAACATCAAACTGGTCGCTGTCAACGCCTGGGATTTCTGAAGCGAGCCAATTTCCAGATTCTCATTTGCAGGCGCATCCAGGCCCCACAGGTATAAGACTCCGTGAATCGGAAGTTGACCTGTTTCCAGGATCTCCAAAAGACCGCGTCTGAATTTCTCAGGGTTGTCCGGATTAAGCACGTAATTGTTCCCGGGCGATTGAGCATCATTATCATAAGAAATCCGGATGCAGCTTTGACCATTTGCTTCCAGGATATTGGCTACCTTTTCTCCCAGCCCGTTTCGATCATTGAGGATCAGCCATTGTCCTTTACGGTCTGCTGTGGATATCGCTTCCTTTGGAAGGGATTTCGTTTCCCATTGAAGATTGTAAAACCAGTTGGTATCTGCTTGTCCCAGCTCTATTTGTCCATCAATGAGCTTGTTCCAGGATGCTGCACCATCCACGGGCTGTTCATGTAATTGAAATGAAGCATTTTTGTCGTTCTCGACCGTCAAGGTCAATTGCAGAGCGGATTCAATGGTAGAGTCCAACTGTAGATCTGCATGCAGATGAGCTTCGGTAATGAGGTGCGTTCGCTCACCAACAATGTCATTGGCAGCGGCGAAGACCATTGCTTCGACCGCATTCCCAACCTTGTTGTCATTCAAGTATTTGCGAAAGGACGCGTCAATTTTTGTTTCCCATGTATAGCTCCTGGGCGAGTGAGCCAATGGAGGCAGTCGCATACCAAGAAGTGGGTGATCCGGTTGAACCTGGGAGTGGTTCGTTCCTCGCTGTGCCCCGGATGCACGATTTGAGGAAGCCTTGATCCAATAACGCTGATGTTCCCACTGATATTTCGGTAGGGATACAAAACGCCCACCATGCGGATACTGCTTTGTCCAATCCACGGGATATCCAATGGTGTAGAGCGTACCAAAGGAACCCAGAAGTGTTGCCCGTTCTCCCTGATTGCGCGTCATGGACGCGATGATATGGCCACGTTTATTCAAGTGGTGTAATGTTTCTTCGATCGCTGGCAAAAGAATGGCATGCGGACTGATCTCAATGAAAACTGTGTGGTCATTTTCAATCAACTTCTCGATCATTTTCGAAAAGAGGACTGGCTTTCGAAGGTTGTCAGCCCAATAGGATGCATTGAAGGATAAATCATCGCTAACGGTTCCGGTTACGGTCGAATACAGCGGTGTAGTTGCACGATGTGATGGGAGGTCTTTGAGTTCGGCGATCAATTCCGGTAAAAGAGAATCCATTTGTGGGCTGTGTGATGCCACGTCGACTTTGATCGGGCGATAAAAGATGTTCCTGGTCCGTAATGTTTCGAAAAGCTTTTCCATCGCCACGGGGTCACCAGACAAAACTGTGGACCGTGGGCTATTGCTGACCGCGACCGAGATTTGATCTTGATAATCAGCCACGGCAAGTTGGGCATCCTCCAGTGAAAGACCTGCAATGGCCATGACTCCCTGACCACTGACACGTCGAAGCAGTTTGCTCCTTACACAAATGATTCGAGCGGCACTTTGCAGATCCAATGCTCCAGCGATATGTGCCGCTGCAATCTCACCCATGCTATGACCGATGACCGCGTCCGGTGCAACACCCCAGGAGCGCCATAATGCTGAAAGTGCTACCTGAATTGCAAAAAGGGTCGGTTGGATAACGTCAATATCATTGATGCGCCCGCCTTCTTCGGAAGCCTGCAGCTGTTCGGTCAAGTCCCAGTCTGTGAACAATTTGATCGCCTTCTCACATTCCAGGATGGTCTCACGAAAAACAGGTTCTGTAGCTAGCAATTCTCTTCCCATTCCAATCCACTGGGATCCTTGTCCCGGAAACACAAATGCAATTGGGGGCACGTAATCATCGGCAACATATCCTGTCGATGTACCAGGCAGCGGAGTTCCCTCCAAAAACTTCTGTATCTGCTCCGCCAGGTCTTGAGAGGTCTTTGCTGTGACAGACAGACGATATTCATGATGTGTGCGCCGCATGCTTGCTGAATAACAAATCTCCTCCAGGCTTGGCAGAGATGCTGAAGCAATTTCGCTTCCCTTTTCTGTGGCTAGAAATTTCTGGTAGGCTTGTGCCAGGCCATTCAAAGATTGGCTGCTTTGTGCAGAGAAGGGGAGCAGATATGTGTGGTCACTCTCACTGGATGTCGTTGCCCGACCCGAAGGCAAAGTCTGTGGCGCCTCTTCCAACACGATATGAGCGTTTGTCCCTGACCAGCCGAACGAGCTGATCCCTGCAAAACGCTTGTCGTCGGCCTTCCACGATTGCACATCAACAGGCACAAATAGTGCTGTGTTTTCGAGCGAAATATTAGGATTTAGATTCTTAAAATGAACCAAAGGCGGTATTGCCTTTTGTTGGAGTGACAGTACGGTTTTGATGAGTCCGGCAATTCCTGCAGCACCCTCCAGATGTCCGATGTTGGTCTTAGCGGAGCCCAGGACGCATGGCGCGTTGCCTCGTTCAGGCTGACCGAAGACTGCAGCCAGTGTCTCAAGCTCGATCACATCGCCCAGAGAGGTTCCGGTCCCGTGCGCTTCGATATATCCGATCTGGGAGGGATTCACGCCTGCGTTCTTCAAAGCACTTTGGATGACCTCCTTTTGTGAAAGTCCGCTTGGTGCGGTCAAGCCATTCGTGTGACCATCCTGGTTGATGGCAGATCCCCTGATCAAAGCGAGGATGTTATCGCCGGATGCCAGCGCATCAGAAAGGCGCTTAAGAATCACCACTCCGCAGCCTTCGCCGCGGACAAAGCCATCGGCTCGAGAGTCGAACGCTTTGCAGCGACCATCGGGTGCCAGCATATGCATTTTCGACGCAGCAATGGTGAATTCGGGTGAGAGCATCAGGTTGACACCTGCAACCACTGCCATCTGGCTTTCGCCGGTTCGTAGGCTCTGACAGGCCAGGTGAGCAGCGACCAGTGAAGAGGAACATGCCGTGTCTACTGTGATTGAGGGACCACGCAGATCCAAAAGATACGCCAGGCGGCCCGCGATCACATTGTGCGCTGTCCCGGTGCCCGTGTAAATATCGATCGCATCTGGATCAGCATACTGATGAAGAACATAATCGCTGCTGTGGCTGTGAACGCCAACGTATACCCCGGTTGGACTTCCAGCCAGGTCCTTCTTCGTTAATCCGGCATGTTCCAAAGCTTCCCACGCGACTTCCAAAACGAGTCGTTGTTGGGGATCCATCTGAGCGGCTTCGCGTGGTGAGATACCGAAGAAATTCGCGTCAAATTGATCGATTGAGTCGATAAAGCCACCCCAACGGGAATTCATCTTGCCGGGAGTTGCAGGATCAGAATCGTAGAACT
>JBGPNQ010000180.1:0-10163 GCA_041487615.1 Anaerolineae bacterium | reverse complement strand
CCTCAAAGAGCATTCGGGGGTTACTCGACCGCCAGGGATATTCTTAGGGCGTTGGCGTATCCTCCGGATCATATGGTTGGACAAAATTCACGAGCCAATCTCCATTTCCTTCATCGGTCACAGACGAATATGGAGTGACGATGTGAATCCATGTCCTGCCTGGGTGCAGAGGAATAAGATTTCCCTGCGAATCGACGAAGTGCATGGGACGGACGAGTCCTGTTTTCTTTTCCCATGCGCGGTTTTCAGTAGACCAAAATATTTTGAAGACCTGCCCATCGCGAAACAAATACGCATAATTCTTCTGTCCCAAAGTGAAATCGATTTCAAGCTGATTATGACGATAGCGATGATGCTCGGCAAAGATGACGATCACATTTTCAAAAGACATTTGTCGTTGGGTCAACCGGTCCGTCGTAGGGATGAGAGTCCCTGTGCCGTCGGCGAGATCCGTCCAGCGCAGATAGGTTCCTGAGATGGGGTCATATTGCCATGCGGATTGTGTATACGCGTGATAAAAAACGTGAATGTTGGTTGCAGGTTTTCCGCCTTCGGGAATTTCATCCGAGAATAAATTCCCCGAATAATTGACAGGCTGTTTCGGATTCAAGTTTTCTTCTGCCAATTCGTGCCAGCGTGTCACGGGCAACAGTGCGCTGTTCGGTGTGTATTTATCTACGCCGAAAACGATCTCACAGGCATCCAGCATTTCGCCGATATCCCATGCCGCGCTGGCGTATACAAGACAACTGTTCGGGAACATTCGCCCAATCTGGTTGTAGGTCAATCGCCCAGAGCGGATGGGTCCTACATAATCCACGCTTGGGATATACCACGGTGTACTCGTCGCCGCGGGGTTGGGGGTGGCACTCGCTCCCCTGGACAGAATCAGGCCTGCGTCCCAGAATGAAGAGGTTGAGTCAGCGCGAAATATTGTGGTTTCGCCGTTGATGTCCACATCGCTGTCGCGGTCGTCGTCGCCGATATCCTGTTTGGTGAATCGATACGACCCGGATTTTTCAAACTGGAGAATGACTGGGCCGCTCGGACGTTCGAACGCATAGTAGCCATTGGAATCTGTTGCCGTTTCCTGCTCGACCTCGCGGCTGCTCGCGTTCAACAAGCGCACACATACTCCACCGACTCCCGCCTCCCACGCTTCCTGCTGACCGTTTGCGTTCTCGTCCAGCCAGACTCGGTCCCCAATCCAATCGCCGCGTGGATGAATGATCTCGTCCCGCACTTTACATCGGCCCTGGATGTTTGGAATCGTGCGCGGGTAATTTCCGTAAAAGACATTCATGAAACGTGTTGCGCCTTCGCCAATGTACAGTTCATAGACCCACGACGCGAAACCGGGTCCAGCCTGCGGACGTGCGCTGAACGGCATATTGCTGATTGAGACGAGCACCGCCGGTAGAGTCAACAGAGAAGGATCCTGCACGGCGAGTCCGGTCAGGGGATTTACACCCGCGGGAAAATCTTCGCGGTCGGGTCCGTATGTGACGGGGAAGAGTCGCGGCTGAGGAGTTGATGTCCGTGATGGTATTGCTATTATCGTAGTTGTGCTACTGGGAATGATTGTTTCCGTTGCAGTCGGTTGTGCAACCTGCGGAGCTGAACATGCAGAAATCGTTAGGAGAATGACCAACAATATGGTAGAACGCATATTCTGATTATAGGCTGATTTGGATATTTAACCTTGCGAGGTTATGGCAATGCCATGGATTTTTTCAAACCTCCATCGCAAGATTTTGGAATTCTCCAATTCTCTACTCCGCTTCGATGCGTTGCGCCTCAAGTATCAATCCCCATTTACCAATGACTCACTTTGCGCGAGGTGGCTGAGAAAACTGTAACAACCATGCGCCGGCTGATTTTTCCGTCACTGCGGTTTCGGGCGTGACAACGATAATCCATGTGTGACCGGGTTTGAGCGGAAAATGAGTCTTATCGTCGGGGAAGAAAAACTGGATCGGTTTGCGATTTCCTGTTTCAACCTCAGCGTCGGTTGCCACTGTGCTCCAGCGAATATCGTATTCCCTTCCATCGCGGAATAACAGCGCATCTCCAACCCAGTCCTGTTCAAGATGAATATCCAGGTTTGTCGGCGAGATTACATCGTGTTTGGTAAATAGAACGATGACATTTTCGAAATGTAACTGACGATTTGTGAGTCGGTCCACTTCAGAATGCAGCACGCCCGCTTCATTAGGATCGGCGGTATCCACATATCGCCACCAACTTTGATATAGCGGATCATAGACCCACGCGGATTGATTCAACCAGGCAATATATTCATCAAGTCGTGAAGCGTCCGCTCCTCCTGGGGGTGGGTCCTCGGCATAAACATTGCTGGTGTAATCGAATTTCTGATCTGGTTGCTGGTGATCCTTTGTCTCCTGGATCATGTCCTTGATATCCAGCATGTAGCCGCCACCTTGAATTTCGTGAAATACGAACGCACACTTTGGTAATTCCACTAATACTTCGGCAGACGCGAATGCGTAGATGAGACAGGACTGGGGGAAGAACGCGGCGATATCCGCGTAGACGAGACGACCGGACCGAACGGGGCCCACTTTGGCGGGTGGAAGTTTGGATGTAGAGGCAGGCACGTTCAGCGGGATCAAGCCTGCGTCCACGTTGAGAAGCGAGGAGGAGACGTCCAGGGCGTCCGTCCAGCCTGTGGCTGGATCCACGTCACTGTCCATCCTCGCGTCCCCAATCTTTTTCTGCGTAAATTCCATTCCATCGGGTTTTGCAAAGGCGACGAAATAGCTGCCCGCGTCGACGTTGAACCCGTAGTAGCCATTTGTATCGGTGGTGGTTTGTTGAAGTAGTTCATGGTTTGAATCATAGAGATAAGCACACACGCCGCCGATACCGTTCTCCCAGGCGTCATGGATTCCATTTTGATTCTCGTCGTCCCAAACCTGGTTGCCAAGCAGCAGGTTTGTTTGCGTGAAGATTTCTTTCCTAAGTTCACAATTTCCAGTAACGGGAATTTCGGGCGCAGGGACTTCGCCGTAGAACGCCGTGAGGAAACGCGTGGCGCCTTCGGTGATGTAGATCTCAAAGACATACGGCGCAAAGGACAATCCTGCCTGCGGGCGCGCCGTGGGAGGAAAATGTGAAATGGAAAGAAGCGTCGCAGGGATTTGCAGGAGCGACGGGTCTTTAACGGCAAGTCCGGTCAAAGGATTGATCACTTCAATATAGGCGGTCGGTGCAGGTGTCTGGGTGCCAGACTCTGGCGTTGCAGATGGAATAGTGTGAGTGGTCGGCGTCGTAGGCGAATTCGTTGCAGTTGCAACGCCGAGACCGCAACTGCCAAGGATAAATATTATTATGATGCTGAGAAAGCTGCGATGAAAGTGAAAGAGAGATTGCGCCATGCGAAAGCATTTTTACCACCGACACAAGGAGACGCAGAGAATTAAGAGAAAATCTCCGTGCCTTCGTGACTCCGTGGTTAGGAATTCTTTATTCTTCAAAACCTTTCTTCACGCGGGAAAAGGTACTCTCCAGCGACTCGGGTAGCACACGCGTCTCTCCAACGGCGGACATGAAGTTTGTGTCGCCTGCCCAGCGCGGGACAATGTGAATGTGCACATGTTCCTTGATGCCCGCACCCGCGGCTTCGCCGATGTTTGCTCCCATATTGAAGGCCTGCGGATTGTAGATTCTGCGCAGGACGGTCATGGAGGTCGCAGTCAATTCCATCATTTCGGCGCGCGTTTCGGAGTCGAGTTCCTCAAGAGTGCGTTTATGTTCAAAAGGGACGACCATCAGATGTCCGCTTGTGTAGGGATAGCGGTTCAGGATCACAAAAGCGCGCTTGCCGCGATAGGCGATGAGATTCTCGGCGCTGTCTTCCACTTTCTGCACCAAACAAAAGACACAACCATCCGCTTTACTATTATTTTCAATATATTCCATACGCCACGGGGACCAAAGGTGATTCATGCGATGGTTGAATTGTAGCAGAGAATTTCTGATTCATCTTTCATCTTTTATCGTTCATCCTTTCGTGCTATCCTTCCTAATTCGCCATTTTTGGATTATCCTCTTACCAATGCAACCCTCACTTTTCCCTGCCCAGAGCGCGCAGCAATGGACCGTCTCCAGGTTGACGTTATACATCCGCAAGCTTCTTGAAGAGGATGAGACGCTTCAGGACGTATGGGTGCAAGGCGAGATCTCGAATCTGTCGCGTCCCGCATCAGGACATGTCTATTTCACATTAAAAGATTCATCCGCCGCGCTCAAATGCGTGATGTGGAAAACATCGGCTGCGCGGTTGAGGCTGGGTCTGCAAAACGGTATGGAAGTGGAAGTCCACGGCAGGATCGGTGTCTACGAAATAAGCGGACAATATCAACTTTACGCCGATCAGATCCGACCCGTTGGCGAAGGCGCGTTGTACCAGGAGTTCATGCGGCTCAAGTCGACGCTTGAGGCAGAGGGACTCTTTGCTCCCGAGCGCAAGCGGCCGATTCCGATGCTGCCTCAAAAGATTGGTATCGTAACTTCTGCAACCGGTGCAGCATTGCGCGATATGCTCAACACGTTGCGACGGCGTTTGCCTGTTGTGGAAGTGATGCTTGCGCCTTCCCCGGTCCAGGGAGCTGATGCGCCTCCAGCACTGGTGAAAGCCATCCAGTCTCTCAATCTCCAGTCTCCCGATGTTATTATCATTGCGCGCGGCGGCGGTTCCATCGAAGACCTGTGGGCGTTCAATGACGAACGCGTGGTGCGCGCGGTTGCCGATTCGTCTACTCCTGTCATTTGCGGAGTCGGTCACGAAACTGATTTCACACTATCTGATTTCGCCGCCGATCTTCGCGCACCAACTCCCACCGCGGCAGCCGAACTCGCCACACAGACGACAATCCTCGATCTTTCAGCAAAAGTCTCCAGTCTCCAGTCTCAAATTAGCACTTACACGCTTGGCCTGCTTTCTGAGCATCAGACACATCTCTCGTCCCTGACCGCCGCGCTTCGATACGCGTCGCCTGACCGTCGTATTCAATCCGAACGTCAGCGCGTGGATGAGCTTTCGAGGCGTGTCTATTCATCCCTGCTGCATCGCGTTCAGCTACAGGCAACACATGTCAAGGGCATGCAGAGAAGGCTCGAAGCGTTAAGCCCGCTGGGTGTGTTGGCGCGCGGATATGCCGTCGTGACGAGCAAAGAAGACGGAAATGTTGTGTCCAGCGTCAAGCAGGTTAAGCAAGGACAGCAAGTTACCATCCGTATTTCTGATGGAAAAGTGGATGCGGAAATCATCAATCGCCAATCGTAAATCTAAAATCGTAAATCAAAAATCATTTGGAGTTATCATGCCAAAATCATCATCCAAAAAAACAGAAAAACCTGCCGAAGAATTGTCCTATGAAGAAGCCCTCGCCGAACTGGAGGAAATTGTCACGGCGCTGGAAGGAGATGCTTCGCGGACTCAACTCGAAGACGCGATCAAGTTATTCGAGCGCGGACAGGCTCTGGCGTTGCGCTGTGGCGTGCTTCTCGAAGCCGCGGAGCTAAAGGTGAAGCAGGTCCTCGGCGATGTGATCCTGCCCTTCGAAGAAGAGTCTGAATGAATTTTTCCGCAATTTTGCAGAACAAAGCATTGATCGCCGGATTGGCTGCATGGGTGTTGGCGCAGATCATCAAGATACCTCTCGATTACGTCCGCACTCGCCGGTGGAATTGGGCGTTACTGCTCACAACAGGTGGAATGCCCAGCTCGCATTCAGCGTTGATGACCTCCACGACTCTTGCAATTGCCTTATACTATGGTTTCGATCATCCCGCGTTTGCGCTCGGCGTGGCAATCACGATGATCGTGACGTACGACGCGGCGGGTGTCCGTCAACAGGCTGGAATTCACGCCCAGCGTATCAATGTGCTTTTTGGTGAGCTTTTGCGTGGACATCCGATCAATGAAAAGGATTTGCGTGAAGTATTGGGCCATACGCCATTGGAAGTTGTAGGAGGAATTTTGCTCGGTCTTGCCTCCGCAACTGGACAATGGTTGATTTGGAAATAAACTAACCAAGGAGAAAATAAAATGGATGAATTAGTCGCTCTTGTTATGAAGAAAACAGGCTTGCCGAAGGAGACGGCCCAAACCGCCGTGAAAACCGTACTCGATTTCCTCAAGAAGAAACTGCCCCCTCAGGTCGGCTCCACTATTGACAGTTTCCTTGGTGGTAAGGGACAAGTCGCTGCCGCAGCGGATATGCTCGGCGGGCTGCTCGGTGGGGTAAAGAAGAAGAAATAGATTATTTGAACGTCCCGAAGGTTTGATCGCACGCAATGCTAACTTGCGGGAACCTTCGGGACGGCTTATTGCGAGGGGGAACGACGCAATCTTCGGACAATAATCCCAATCAGCACCTGGATTTCCGGGACTCGTAGAATCACGACTCCCAGCAGATAGATGATTCCACCCGACGCGACTCCTCCCAGAGCAATCACCCAGCGATTCATTCCACCCGTAGCCTGGATCCATAACCACAAGCCGATTGCCATTCCAAGCGCGGCGCCCGCGCAACGGAGGAATCCATTAGCTATGGATTTTCCCTCGATGCCGTTCAATCGTCTCCGCATGAAGAGGAAGAGCGCGGTAGCTTCGAGCGCCGTCGCGAGCGAATTTGCCAACGCCAATCCACCAAGAGGGAGCCATCCAATCTGGGCGAACCATCGTGAGAACAGCAAACTAAAAGCAACGTTGAGACCCATGGCGACCACGCCAATGAGTACAGGAGTCCTCGTATCCTGTTGAGCATAGAAGGCGCGCGTGAGCACTTCCATGATCGAATGCCCGACCAGTCCCGCCGCATACCAGATCAGTGCCCAGGCGGTCATCTGTGTGACGGTCGCATTGAACTCTCCGCGCTCGAACAGCATGGACACAATCGGCTTCGCGAGCAGGATCAATCCGACGCTGGCAGGAAGCGCAAGCAGAAACATTCCGCGCAGGGCTGATGCCAGGGATGAACGCATTTCATCCACTTTGCCCAGCGCATGTTGCGCCGAAAAGGTTGGCATGGCCGCAATCGCCACCGATTGAGCAATCGCAGCTTGTGCCATTACCATCAGCGCAAAGGCGTAATTAAGACCCTGGATGCTTCCCTGGGCCATCCTTGAGCCAAGGTTGTTATTCACCCAGAAATTCAGTTGGACAATTGCTGCGCCAAAAACGCGCGGTCCCATTAATTGAAAGACCCTTACCACCTCTGGATTTTTCCATCTAAGAGAAAGCGAGAATTCACCGTGGAGCTTTAATAAAGATGGCAATTGAATGAGCAGGAATAATGCTGCGCCGATAACAACGCCCCAGGCGAGACCGTAGATTCCCAGCCAGCGCGCCAGCACGAGTACGCCGAAGATTTGTCCCAGTTGGTACATGGCGGCGGTGATCTGTGGAATGAAAAATATCTGATGCGCGTTGAGAATCCCGATCACCAGACCGCCAACACCGAACAACACTGCAGAGATGGATTGAATCCGCAGCAGGGAAACGGTCAGCGCAAATATCTCGGGATCGCGTGAAAGCCCAGGCGCCAGCAGGTAGCGGACGATCTGAGGCGCAAAAATCGAGGCAAGCAAGGCGGCGATGCTGAGGACCAGCGTAATGAGGTTGATCAACGAGGAGGCGAGATTCCATGCCGCAGATCGTTCATTCCGCACGAGCAAGGATGTGAACGTTGGGAGGAAGGCGGAGCCAAGTGCTCCTGCTGCGATAAGAGTAAAGAGCGTCTCACTGACCCTGTTCGCAGAAAAGAAAGCATCCAGTTCGGCTGCGGGGAATGCATTTGCTATGAGAATCTTGCTGGCGAGCCCCGCAAGCTGACCGAAGAGGATGGCGAACATCACTGTCCCTGCGGCGCGGGCGATCTGGCGGTTGGCATTGGAGGTGGTCATGATCAAAAATTATAGCAGAAGCATTTCGCTATTTTGTTTTGGGATTTGATGGAGTCTGGGAAGGGTATAATGACGATAATTGGTGTCTTAAATATGTCTACATTAACTCAACATGGTTATTTTGTCATTGCCGATATTTCCGGCTATACTTCCTTTGTCGCGAAGACGGAGCTGGAGCATTCGCACGAGATCCTGACGGAATTGCTCGAGCTGCTTGTAGAGAAATTCACACCGCTTATGGTGATCTCCAAGCTGGAAGGCGACGCAGTCTTTGCCTACACAGGAGAAGGTACCTTCTCACGCGGCGATAATTTGCTTGAATTTCTCGAGTCAACCTATGCAGCATTTCGCGACAAGCAGGTATCCATGCGGCACAAAACCACCTGCACCTGCGCGGCCTGCCAAAACATTCCATCGCTTGATCTGAAATTCATAGCTCATCACGGTGATTTTATCGTTCAGAATATCGCCAATGTACGCGAACTGGTGGGTTCCGATGTCAATCTAATTCACCGCCTCTCGAAGAATCATGTCAGCGAAGCGACCGGCTGGCGCGCCTATATGATGTTTACTGAGAAGTGCCTTCATCATCTTCATTTGAATCTGGAAGATACCCACGTGCAAATGGAGGAATATGAGCATTTGGGTGAAATCAAAACCTACAATATCGACCTGCACAAACGCTATAATGAAATCGTTGAAACACGCCGTATCGTCGTGGACGAAAAGGATGCTGATCTGATCGTGCGCGTTGACTTCCGCACGCCTCCGGCTGTAGCCTGGGACTGGATTCAAGATCCGATCAAACGCAATGCGTGGGCAGGCGGACACGTCCACTGGTCGATGGGGGAGAGACCCCAGGGTCGCAGAGGCAAAGGAGCGAGTAACCACTGCGCACACGGAAAATCGCTGAGCACGGAAGTGATCCTCGATTGGCGCCCCTTTGAATATTCAACGGCTGATTCGTTCGAAAATGGCAGGAAAACATTTTCAGAGACGTTTCGCTTTGAGCCATTGCCTGACGGATGTACACGAGTGATTGATGTAATGCAACTGCATATGCCTCTGCCGCGTTTTCTGCGGCGTCTTATGGCGAAAATTGTCATCCTATATCAACATCATTATGATCAGGCGTTACGCACTGCCGCGCAACTCGCGAAGGAAAGTTTTGTGGGCGCTGACGTATTCCCTGCGGAGGAACAACCAGCTTACGCTCTCGAGCCCCAACCCGATTCCCATTAAATGGAATCCTGCAATCCTGCACAAATGGGGGATTCACTAGTCTTCACCGAGCGATAAGATCAACAAAAATCCGTTGCATTTTTGTTTTCCTCTTTCATCCTTCAAAATCCCTCCTTGATCCTTTTGTATAAAATTCACTAATTGCGACTTACAATTTACTCCACGATGACCCGCCTTTCCCAACTCCTCTCCATCAAACAGGGTGAAAGCCGTATGGCGTTCCTTGTCATCGGGGTCATGCTCTTCACTTCTATGGGCGCAGCCCTGGGCGGTACAGGAATTGAGACACTTTTCTTCACGCGTTATGGGGTGGAATATTTGCCCTATATGTTTGTGGGATTGGGCATTACGTCGATGATCATGTCGTTCGGTGTGACCGCTCTTCTCAGCCGCATACCGCGTCAAATCCTGTATATTGCTGTTCCATTCCTGGTTTCGATTGTCCTCATCGTCGCACGCTTTGCGCTGTTAACTGGAGCGAACTGGTTATATCCTGCGCTCTGGCTTGGTAAGGAAGTGCTGAATATCTTTATCGGTCTGGTAATTTGGGGAGTTGCCGGTGTGGTCTGCGATACACGCCAGGCAAAGAGATTGTTTCCACTTTTCAATGCAAGCCGAATCCTGGGCCAGGTGATCGGCGGCTTCGTCACTGGATTGCTTGTCTCCTCTGTTGGCACGGAAAATCTAATTCTGGTTTGGGCAGCCACTCTCCTGTTTGCATTTCTTCTCAGCCGGGCACTTTTATCGGGACAGCAAATTACAACTGCACCCGAAGGCCACAGGTCGCGTCGCAAACGCCCAAAGTTGATCGAGGACATGCAACGCGGCTATCAATACGTGCGCGCCTCCTCCCTGATGAAATGGATTTCAATTTCCACGATTTTTTTCTCCATCTTGTATTTCTCAATTTCCCTCCCATTCTCACGAGCTGCCACTGAGCAATATGTCACCGAAGCCTCACTTGCGACCTTTCTCGGCCTCTTCAACGG